>JBBQPO010000004.1:0-55231 GCA_038217285.1 Chthonomonadales bacterium | reverse complement strand
CTGCCTGCCCACAACAGCAGGGCTGAACACGAGTAAGACTCCTACTCGGTGAGTAGGATTTCGGCAGGAAATGCGGGCTGCGATGACGAACAGGTTCCACCGGAAGGGGACAGAGAAATCGTCATCGTGACTCTTATCATCGCCATCGATGGGCCTGCCGGAGCAGGCAAAAGTACGGTCGCCAGGCAGGTGGCCGCTGCATTGGGCTACACCTATCTGGACACCGGCGCGATGTACCGCGCGGTCGCATGGAAGGCGCTGCGCATAGAGGCCGACCACACGCGGGAAGAGGCGATGGCAGAGGTCGCGCGCCGTCTCGCCATTCGCTTCACACCGCTGACCCTGGACGGTCAGCAGCAGGTCTTCGCCGATGACGACGACGTTACCGCCGCCATTCGCACCCCGGAAGTCTCGGACCTGACCTCTCGCATCTCCGCCTTTCCCGCCGTGCGGCGGATCGTGGTGGAGCAGCAGCGGCGCATGGGCACGACCGCCGAGCGCGGCGTGGTGCTGGAAGGTCGTGACATCGGCACCGTCGTTTTCCCCGATGCCCACCTGAAAGTATTTTTGACCGCCAGCCCGGAGGAGCGCGCCCGCCGACGTGTGGCGGAGTTGCGCGCGCGCGGGTTCGAGGCCGACTATGCGCAGACCCTCGCCGATCAGATCGCCCGCGATACCCGTGACACGCATCGCATGGACTCGCCCCTTGCCGCCGCCCCGGACGCCATTGCGCTCTCTACCGACGGCCTCACCATCCCCGAAGTCGTCGCCCGCATCCTGGCCCTGCACGGCGCGCGCGCGGAGAATCCGCATGGCTGAGGCCCACCCCACCACGGAGACCAGAGCGCCCGAAGCCGCGCCGCCAGACATCTATCGCCTCGACCGGCGCCTCACCCGCGCGGTGATCGGCCTTCTGGCGCGGCTGTTCTTCCACTTCTATGCCCGTCTCAAAATCGTGGGAATCGAAAATGTGCCGCGCACCGGAGGTGTGCTGCTCGCTGGAAACCACGCCAGCAACCTCGACCCCGTGCTCGGCTGGGCGGGCCTCTATGGCTATCGGCATCTGTGGGGAATCGCCAAAAGCGACCTGTTTCGGAACAGGGCGCTGGCCTACTGTATCCACTCGATGGGGTCGATCCCGATTCGCCGGGGCATGGTGGATCGTTCTGTGTTCAAACGCACCCTGGAACTGCTGGCGCAGGGAGATGCGGTCGGCCTCTTCCCCGAAGGAACGCGTACGCACGATGGCCTGCTCAATCCGGGACAGCCAGGCGTCGGCCTGATGGTGCAGAAGAGCGGCGTTCCCGTCGTGCCGACGGCCCTCATCGGCACCTTCGAGATGCTGCCGCGGGGTGCCAAAAGGCTGCGGTGCGTTCCGCTCACCATGGTCTTCGGCAAACCGATGGTCTTTCCTCCCGATACCTCCCGCCAGGGGATTGCGGACGCCATCATGATCGCGATCGCGGATCTGCTCACCACCAATGGGCATCCAACCGACCCACCCGCCCCGGAGCGCGCCACCCTGCTGAAATCCGAAGATTAGGCAGAAGTGAAGGATTTGGGGTGCCCGAAGGGCTTCCTTATAGACCGGAGGAGAGACTCATGCCGCTGACCGTCCTGCAACATGCGCTTGCCGCGCAGATACTCACCCGCCTCCGCGATGAAACGACCGCGCCGGAGCAGTTCCGCCCATTGACTCGCGCCCTGACGCAGATCCTGCTCGTTGAGGCGACCCGCGAACTGCCGATCACGCCGGTAACGGTACGCACCCCGCTCGAAGAGACGCCGGGCGCGGCGCTGGCCGAAGGTATCGTCGCCGTTCCCATTCTGCGCGCTGGCCTCGGCATGCTGGACGCGGTTCTAGAGCTCCTGCCCGCCGCCAATGTCGGGTATCTGGGTTTGGAGCGCGACGAGAAGACCGCCATCGCTACCTCCTACTACGCCAAGCTGCCGCCGTTGCAGGGCCGGACCGCACTGCTGCTCGACCCAATGCTGGCGACCGGCGGCTCGGCCTCCTGGGCCGCCAACGAACTCTACAAAGCAGGTGCGGCGCGTGTGATCCTGCTCTGCGTCGTCGCCGCGCCCGAAGGCGTTCAACGCCTCCAGGCCGACTTCCCTGCCCTGCACATCGTGACCGCCTCCCTCGACCGCGAACTCAATACCCGTAAATACATTATGCCCGGCCTCGGCGATTTCGGTGACCGCCTCTTCGGGACGTTCTGAGTTCGTCCCGCGCAAGCGGACGGGCAGGGGCACGACAGCGCGAAAAATTTCCGATGTGCTATAATTTCTGGCAGAGACGCGTGCAGAGGCTCACCCTGCCTTGCGTTTTCCGTATGGCGAAGGGCTGGCGATGAGTGTTTTTGATGGCAAACGGCTGCCGATCAGCACGTTTAAACTCGATATAGACCGGATGCGGCGTGGCTGGTACTCCGACAAATATTTTCATAACATCGTCTCCGTGCTGGCCGATCTAGCGCAACAGGGCTATCGGTTCGGGGGGACGTCGCCGGATCTGAGCGACCTGAATCTCGACCTTGCCAATCTGGACATCGGCGCGATCGAAGTGGAGATGCAGTGGTTTACGCGCCGTAAGCCGTTCGCCGTCGTGGTCGGCGTCGATAAGGCACTGGCGATGCTCCAGACCTGCACCGGCTTTTTTGACGCCGACGGCGCCTGGGTGGACACCGCCGGGCAGACCGAGATGTTGGCCGTTCATGATGGTGCCATGGCGGCCTACGGGGGCGATGCCCGGCAGGTCTCGCCCGTCCTGAAAGTCCGGGGCCGCTATCGGGACTTCGCGATGCTCGAAACGCCCACGCTCGGCGCGCTGACGCGGGGCAGCCGGGTCGCGACCAATGTCTACCGGACGCTGGAGGCGGCGCAGGGCAAAGATGTGTTGTTCTTTCCGGCGCGCTTCGATGCGCACGAGCTTCAGGCCGCCGACGGCTACGCTTACCATATCGCGGTGCAGGCCCACAACGCCCGTTACGGCTACAATGCCACCTCCCTGGTTTCCACCGACGAGCAGGGCGACTGGTGGGGCGGAGGAGGAGGAGGAACCGTGGCTCATGCCGCGATCGCCTGTTTCCTGGGCGATACCGCCGAGACCATGATGGCCTTCGCATCGATCCTGCCGCCCGCCATTCCGCGCATCGCGTTGGTGGACTTCGAAAACGACTGCGTCGGCACTTCGCTGGCCGTCATGGAGAAGATGTTCACGCGCTATCGCGCCCTCGTGGATGCGGGCAAGGCGGAGGAGGCGCAGAAGTTCGTGCTGTTCGGTGTGCGCCCGGATACCGGCATGACCATGCGCGACCGCAGCGTTCCGCCGCTCGGCGACCCGAAGCTGGACAATGGCGTGAACCCGCGACTGGTGTTCGCGATGCGCGCCGCTATCGACAACGCCTTTGATGCCTGGAACCTGCCGCTGCGCTGGATGAGCCGCGCCAGCGCCTGGTGTCGCAGTGTCAAGATCACGGTCACGGGTGGCTTCACGCCGGAGCGCATTCGAGCGTTCGAAGCGATGAACGTGCCCGCCGATGTCTACGGCGTCGGCTCGTCGCTGCTGTCGAACTGTTCGGAGCAGGGCACCAATACCGATTTTACCGCCGACATCGTGCAGGTCAAGATCGAAGGGAACTGGTATCCGATGAGCAAGATCGGCCGTCGGTCCTGTGAGAATCCGGATCTGCAGCCCGTCACACCGCTGTCGCTCGCCTGATTTCTGCCAGAGGGAGAATCGCTTAACATAATGACTTCGCCGCTTGAGACCTTCCGCGCCACCGCGCACCGCCTGTTCCACCTGCCTCATGTCTGCATACGCCCGACCGTCCGCGTGGCGCTCCAGGATCTGACCATCGAGCTATGGGTCTCCCAACGCAAGCTGCCGATGGCCCTCCGCGCCGATGCGATCATCGTGCCAGTCGGGCCCGATCTGAAAATGGTGTTCGGTGTCGCGAAGATGGCCCGTGACATGGGAGCGGACACCATGCAGCACGAGGCTGCCATGGTAGCGCCGTTGGAGCCCGGATCTGCTGTCGCTGGCTCGGGCGCACGCTTCCGCTACAAACATACCGTGCTCGCTGTTATCTTCGATAAGAATAAGCGCACCAGTCCGGCGCTCATCGCGCGTGCTGTGGGAAACGCCTTGAGTTCGGTGCGCGACCTTGGCGCCAACTCCGTCGTCTTCCCCGACATGACCGAGAACCTGCTGGCGCAGCCCAACTGGATCACCGACGAGCAGCGCCGCGCGACCGCCGCCCGAACCGCCCGTATCATGGTGGACGCCATTGTCTGCGGCGGAATGATGGTGGGCACCGTTCGCATCTGGGTCTGGGATGCACAAAACGCCCCCTTCTTCGTGCAGGAGTTGGATCGCGTCAAAAAAGAGCAGCAAGCCCTGCAGAGTCAGCAGCTTTAGAACGTAAGGTCAGGTGAAACGGTGCAGATTCGAGTGGCATTGATGCCGGTGCTGGCGGGGGATGTCTCGGAGGCGGTCTGTGTGGTGATCGATGCGCTGCGGGCGACGACGGTCATCGCGACCCTGTTCGAGCAGCGCTGCCCGCGTGTCTATGTGGCGTCCTCGCATGAGACGGCGCGTACCTTTGCGCGCGCCAACGGCTATGTCCTGTGCGGCGAGACGAAGGGTTACCGTGTTCCCGACTTCGACTACGGCAACTCCCCGGTCGAGTTCGCGCAGATCGACTTCACGGACCGTCCCGTGGTGCTCTCCACCACCAACGGCACCAAAGCGGCCGCGATGGTCGCCTCCGCGCCCCATGTCTACCTTGGGGCGGCAACCAATCGTATGGCGGTCGCGCAGGAGGTCTGGAGAACGGCCCTGGAGAACGATTCTGATGTGGTGATCGTCTGCTCAGGCACAAACGACCAGTTCACGCTGGAAGATGCGACGGTGGCCGGGCTCTATGTCGAGGCGATTACGGCGCAGGCGGGTGCGTGGGAGATGCCCGATCAGGCCGACTCCGCCATCGCCGCCCGACGTCTGTGGCAGACCGAGCCGAACCTGCTGCGCGGCCTCATGGAGGGCGTCCATGCCCGCACCCTCGCCGACCTGGGATTCGGCGAAGATGTCGGCTACAGCACGGCCATCGACCGATTCTCCCACGTCCCGACCCTGGTGCCCGAACCCCTGGCCCACACCGTCGCCGCCCCCGTCATTCTCATCCGATAGAACGTGCCGTTAAAAGGTTTCACAGTAGCGTATGCCAACACGATTGCAGGATAAGCGAGTGCTGATAACGGGAGCCTCTTCCGGAATCGGAGAGGCGGCGGCCCGAGAGTTCGCGCGGCTGGGCGCGGACGTTGTCATCGTGTCGGAGCAGGCGGAGGCGCTGAATACGGTCGCCACGTCGATTCGACAGGCGGGAGGACGGGCCACGGCCTACGTGGTGGATCTGTCGAAGCCGGAACAGATACAGGGGCTGATCGCGCGGATCGAGGCCGAGGGCGGGCCGCTGGACGTGCTGGTCAACAATGCGGGCATTGGACTGGGCGCGACGATCATGGAAACCCGGCCCGAACAGATGCGCCTGCTGTTCGAGGTCAACTTTTTCGCGCTCGCTGCGCTCTGCCGACAGGTACTGACGGCGATGGCGTCACGCGGGGGCGGTCGCATCATCAACGTCTCTTCGGCGGCGGCGTTGTTCGGCAGCCCGACCGTGAGCGCCTATTCGGCGACCAAGGGCGCGGTGCATGCCTACACGATGGCGCTGCGTACGGAGGCGAGCCTCTACGGTGTGGCCGTCAGTGAAGTGCTGCCGGTCTCGGTGCGCACCCGTTTTTTCGAGAGCGTCCACGGCGAACAGTACGCTCCGTCCGGCGTGATGCTCACCTCCGAGAAGGTCGCGCACAGCATCGTGCAGTGTGCGGCGGCGGCGCATCCCCGCGCCGAGGTACAGCCCTGGTATCCGATCCGCTTCATTTTCATCCTCACCGCGCTCTTCCCCTCCCTCATGGCCGGGATCGCCTCCCATCTGCATGGGAAGAACCGGCAGCCTCCGGCAGCAGGAGAAGCCCTCACAAAAACCGAATAACCCGTTCGACAAGGCAGGACGGGGAAGGACGAAGTAAGCCATGACGAACGGAAGCGACGAGGCGGCCGCGACGGAGCGACGCTACTGGTTTCAGGATGTGCCGAGATACGCCTGGGTCGTGCTGGCGCTGGCTGCGCTGGGCTGGCTGTTCGACACCATGGACCAGAACCTGTTCAACCTCGTGCGGCAGTCCTCCGTCACCGAACTGCTCAAGCCGCACTACGCTGCGTCCGCCCTGGACGCCGCCGCCAAGGCGGCGGGTGCGCAACTGACCGCGATCTTCCTCCTGGGCTGGGCGACCGGCGGCTTCATCTTCGGCATCCTCGGCGATCGCCTGGGCCGCACCCGCACCATGATCGCCACCATCTGCATCTACGCCCTCTTCACCGGCCTCAACGCCCTGGTTCACACCTTCTGGCAGTACGCCGCGTGTCGCTTCCTCACCGCGTTGGGTGTTGGGGGTGAGTTCGCTGCCGGGACGGCGCTTGTCGCGGAGGTCTGGCCGGCCCGCTCGCGCGCCATGGCGCTCGGTACGCTCCAGGCCTCCTCCGCCATCGGCAACATCATGGCCGCGCTGATCACGCTGGTGCTGAGCGCCTCCAGTTGGCGTATCGCCTACGCCGTCGGGGCGGCTCCGGCCCTCCTCGTCCTCTGGATACGCGGCTCCGTGCGAGAGCCCGAACGCTGGCAGCAGGCGCGCGACGCCGCTGTCAGCCAGGACAGGCCGCAGGAGCTCGGCAACATTCTCTCGCTCTGGCGCGAACCGGTGCTGCGCCGCAATACGATCGCAGGGGTCTTGCTGGCGCTGGCCGGGGTGGGCGGGCTCTGGGGCGTCGGCTTCTTCCTGCCCGATCTGGTGCAGACCGCGCTGAAACCGGTTGTCCTGAAGTGGCCGGAGATCACCGCCTTGCATGGCCTTGAACACGACAAGGCCGTCAAGACCCTGCTCAACGCCTACAAGAGCAAAGCCTCCATCGTGCAGAACATCGGGGCGTTCTTCGGCATGTTCTCCTATGCCGCCCTGAGCCAGAAGACCGGCCGCAAACCGGCTCTCTTCCTCTTCTTCATTCTGGCCTTCCTGGCGGTGCAGGCCACGTTCCACTTCCTGCACGATGTGCCCAGCGCCTATCTGCTGGCCTTCCCGCTCGGCTTCTGCGCCCTCGCCCCCTTTTCCGCCTATGCGGTCTACTTTCCAGAGCTCTATCCGACCCGACTGCGCGCCACCGGCATAGGCTTCTGTTACAACTGCGCCCGGTTCTTCGCGGCTCTGGCCCCGTTCGCGCTCGGCAGCCTCGCCAAAAGATATGCCAGCCCCATCGATGAGACCGCCGGACTGCGAATCGCCGCGAGTATCATCGCCTGTATCTATGGCGTCGGTTTTATCGGCCTATGGCTCGCCCCGGAGACAAAGGGCAAACCCCTGCCGGAATAGGACAAAAAGAGGATGTCACAACCTTTATCGAGACGAGAGATGATCGTGGGCGGAGCCTCGGCGCTGGCCCTGGCAGTCGCCCTGCCTGCCGATGCGGCGCCCACTTTTCAGGAGAAACCACGCAAAATGAAACTCGGAACCATTACTTACAACGTTGCCAAAGACTGGGATCTGCCGACGCTCGTGGACCATGTGAAGAAGGCGGGCCTGGAGGGCGTGGAGCTGCGGACACAGCACGCGCACGGGGTGGAGATCGCGCTGGACGCCGCCAAACGCAAGGAGGTCCGCCAGCGCTTCGCCGATGCCGGCCTGACGCTCTGGGGCCTCGGCACGACCTGCGAGTTTCACGCGACGGATCCGGCGGTCGTGCGGACGAACGTCGAGGAGTGCAAGCGCTGGTGTCAACTGGCCGAGGATGTCGGCGCGCACGGCGTCAAGGTGCGGCCCAACGGACTGCCGGAAGGGGTTCCCGTCGAGAAGACGTTGGCGCAGATCGGGACCGCCTTACGGGAGTGCGGCGGCGCAGCGGAGGCGCACGGTACCGAGATATGGCTGGAAGTACACGGCGGCGGCACCTCGCATCCGCCCCACATCCGCACGATCCTCGACGACTGCAAACACCCCAAAGTAGGCGCCTGCTGGAACTCCAACAAAGGCGACATCGTGAACGGCTCCGTCAAGACCTACTTCGATCTGCTGCGCCCGGACATCAAGTCGTGCCATATCAACGACCTGTGGGACGAGAGCTATCCCTATCGCGAACTGTTCAGCCTGTTCCACCAGACCAACTACGACCGCTTCACCCTCTGCGAAGTCGGCACCTCCGTAAAGCCGGAAGACGGCGTCGTCTTTCTACGCTGTTATCGCGGGTTGTGGAATGAACTCCAACGCCCCTGAACGTTGTTGTCGAAAGAATAGTCTTTCATTCTATTGACGTTAAGCATCGAGTATTCTTATGGACACAAACCACCTGACATACGTTAGCAATAGCTTTCTCAACGACCTTATGTCCGCTATAAGACGTTACGCAGACGCAGAGGATGAGTATCCAGAACTGAATTTCCAAAGCTTGAATGGTAACAATTCCATCGAAGTCAAGGAGGCGGTCATTCGTCCCTTCATCGTGCCGTGGTTCCATAAGTGGTGGGATGAGACCAGCCAGCAGATCATGAAGAATAGTCTTCAATATTATCTAAATCAGGACAAGCCTCTTGCCGGGACACAAGATTTATTTGACAGTGTTGTCGGAGATACTAATTTCTCCTTTGATCCTCCCACACCTTCCCGCCTTTTCTTTGTTTGGATGTGGGAGGAACTCTTCGGGCCGGAAGATTATCACATCGACACAAGGAACTTTGTCGTAGACGATAACAGAGAGTGGCAACTCACCCCACGATCTGATCCTGATGGCGAACACCATTCTGGCCGGTCAGTTGATATGCCTACCTGACCTACGATGCCGCCGGAAGACCGCTCGTCAAGGACACCCAGCCCGACCTTTCGTCAGGGATGCGTATTGGGATCTTCGACGTGCAGCCCTTCGTCAGATGCAGCGGCGTTCAATTCCGCGTCTGCCGAGATTAAAATGAGCGGTGATTGTGCGGCGGCAAGCAACTGCGTATTCACACTCAATGCCGCTGCAAGTTGCACTGCATCGTAGCCACGTAGTTTGTGTGTCTCTGCCAATTGCATGGCATAATCGGCAATTGTCTCGGTTATTTCCACGACCTGATACTCGTGAGACAAGTCGGAGCGGAAGTCGGCGCGGGCCAGTGTTGCATCCGCAGACGTGAGCGAACCTGCGCGTTCCCGGCGGGAGAGGGCCGCGATGATTTCCACGGTCGTCATGCGCCCGATGACCACCGTGCATCCCGTCGTTGGCGCAAGTAATGCTCTCAACCACGCCGAGCCGACTTCCGCGACATAGCGTTTGCAGAGTGCGCTGGAATCGGGATAGTAGATTGCCACTATACCCGTTCCTCGATGATCGTTTCCGAGAGCGGCTTGCCCTGAATCGAAATGAGCGGGCGTTCGCGATCCGCGTCCATGGGCGGCCTTTTGACCTCTTTCACCAGTCCCGAGTCCTGCAATACACGAAGCACCGCCTCCCGCTCCGCTGCTTTTTCCGGAGTAGCCAGAAGTTGCCGCACCGTGCGTTCCACTTCCCGTAGTTCGTCCGCTTCCAGCGTCTTGATCTCGCTCAGGACTTGGGTCAGTGTTGCCTGCGCCATGTTTGCCCCTCCTTTCGTACCCGTGTCTATACCCAGCACATAGTCATTTAAAGCGGAGGATCTAGTTCCGGGACTCGACGCCGTACTCTTTCCAGCGGTCGGCGGCGGGCTCCAGGGGGAGATAGGTGGTGGCGCGACGCAACTCCTCTTCCAGCTCTTCGCGTTCCGTCTCCAGGGAGGCGACGTGCTCGCGGAGATATTCCAGCTCCTCGGCGATGCGCGCTCCCGCGTCGGTGGTTTCGAGCATGTGCTGATGCACCATTAGCGGAACCTGAATGATATAGGCCACGCAGAACGACAACAGCGAAGGATCGGTCGGGAGTTCGAGTTCGGGCTGCACTGTCCGCGCCCGATCCGCCAGCAGGCCGAGATAGCGGCGAAACAGCGTGGTGAGTTCTGTGACGGTCTCTTCCAGGCCCTCGCGCGATTCCGGCAGATCGGCCACGTCCTCGACCCGCCCCAGCAGATAGGGCAGATCCGCCTCCATATACTCCAGAATGCGGAAGCGTCCGCTGGCGGCGGCGATCAGATGCATCCGACCGTCGTCCTGATGCTCGACCTTCTGTATCTGCATCACGCAGCCGATGTCGTGCGGAACGGCCGGCGCACCCACCTCGTCGCCCTCTCGAATCAGCACCACGCCGAACGGCTCATTGCGTTCGATACAGCCGCCGATCATCGCCAGATAGCGCTCCTCGAAAACCTGAAGCTGGAGCAAAAACTGCGGAAACAAGACGTGGTTCAGCGGAAAAAGCGGCAGCGTATAGATACGCGCGGGTGGTACAGACATAACGACCTTTCTAACCAGCATCCCGACAGGAGAACGCCAGGGGACGACGCGGCCAACCTGTTTAGGGCTCTTTCAGCATTTCCAGCGCACGCAGGCACAGGGCGAGCGCCGTCTGTTCGCCGTGCACGACCGGCTCGTAGGCCGTATAGAGCGCGATAGCCTCGCCATAGTGGCCGGCCGCCTGCTCCGGCTCGTCCAGCGCAGCCACATAAAGGCCGGCAAGGCGATGATGGCACTCCGCACAGGCCAGTCCGTTCTCGTCCTGCGGCGTCAGGGCATAGAGTCGCAGCGCCTCCAGGTAGTGCGCGATGGCTTCGTCCGGCCGATCCCGCCGCTGGAAGATTCGGGCGATATGGGCGCAGCACTCGGCCTGCAATGCTTCTGTGGCAGGCTCCAGGGCCAGTTGCTGTCGCTGCCGCTCATAGCGAGCGGTTAAAAGATGCAGGCGCTCCTCCGGTCGGGCGCGCAGCGCTGCGACGACCGACAGAACCCTGGCAGCGCAGTCGCGCGCCGCGATTTCGCCCTCTTCGCTGCCTATGGCGGTATAGCAGTCGGTCGCCTCCTGGTAGTAGGTGGCGGCTTCGGAATAGGCTTCGACCGCCGTCAGGTAGTCGCCCAGGTCGCGGCAGGCCAGAGCGCGAATCCGCCACGCCTCGGGCGCAGGCTCCTCTTCGTCCCGCATGGCCGTGGCGTACTGCAGCGCGCCACGGCGCTGCAGTGTGATCGCCTCTTCCCGTTGGTCATTCTCATACAGAATACGCGCTTCCCGTACGTTTTGTTCGGCCTGTTCGCGAAGGATCATGCTTTGCGTTGGAGGGTTGCGCCGAAGAAAGCGTCCAGACCATCGCGGTGCGGCCAGGTGCGCAGATAGGGGCCATCGGTCAGCGCGGCGAAGCGCTGTCGCATCTCCGGAGTGGGGGCAGGGGGCTTCGGCGTCGTTTCCTCGGCAGGCCGATTTCGGCGCGGCGGCTGTTTCGCCATCTGTTCGGCCCGCCCGCAGGCGGCGATCAGACGTCCGACGACGGGAACGATCGCGAACTCCTTGCCTTCCGCCGACGCCAGGAACTCCTCGATGATCCGTTCGTTCTGTTCCGGCTCGAAGGAGCAGGTGGTATAGTGCAGATAGCCGTTGGGGGCGACCAGCAGCGACGCCTGGGCCAGCAGTGTACGCTGAAGGCGAGCGAGCACCGGGCGGTCGTGCAGTCGCCATTTCGCATCCGGGCTGCGCCGCAGCACGCCGCTGCCGGTGCAGGGGGCATCGAGCAGGACATGGTCGGCGCTGCCATTGAGGCCGAGCAACACCTTGCGGGCTTCGCCGTCGCGTCGCCAGACCCCTTCGGCATTGGCTTCCAGCTCGATGATCTCCATCTTCGAGACCCCGGCGCGGTGTGCCCGCTCCTGCAGCTCTTCCAGACGTGGGAGGGCGATGTCGAGGGCGACGAGGCGCCCCTTATTCTCCATCAGGGCGGCCAGCGGCAGCGTCTTGCCTCCGGCTCCGGCTCCGACGTCCACGACCGTCTGGCCCGGCAGCACATTCGTCAGCAGAGCGGCCAGTTGGCTCGCCTCTTCCTGTACCTCGTACCATCCGGCCCGGAAGCCGGGCTGGTCGTAGATATTGACGCGGTGCGGCAGTTCCAGGCCCCAGGGCGAGAACTGTGTCGGCGTGAGGTCGGGGATCGCGGTGCGAACGCGCTGGCGGTCGGCGCGCAGCGGGTTCAGGCGCAGCGTCGTAGGGGCCTGTTCGTTGAAAGCCTTGCCGGCGGCGACGGCCTGCGTGCCCAGCAGGGTCTCCAGGGTCGTCGCCATATCGTCGGGGAACGAGAGGGTGATCCGCAGATAGTCGCGGGGCGTCTGTGGGTCCGGGAGGCGAGCGAAGGCGGCGAGCACCGTCTCGTCACCGGCATCGGCTTCCGCCCACAGGCGCAGGCGTGTTTCCGGGCTGTCCTGCCGCTCCAGGATCTCCAGGAGGCGGCGCTGGCGGCGCAGATAGCGCACACTGCCATAGAGGGCTTCGGCAGCCCAGCGGCGTTCGGCCGCGTTGAGATACCGGCGCGAACGGAACTCCGCGCCGACGACCCTGTCCAGAGGCGTGCGATCCCGCTCCTCCTGCCAGCGGGCATAGATCTCGATGGCAGCATGAATGGAGCGCTCGGAGCGCAGCAGGCGCGGCGTGGTCGGCCCTTCTTTCAAACTCGTTTCAGTATCCACGCCATACCGCCAGACCAGGCCGAATCAGAGAAAGCACGCCTGTAAAGCTGGGCGAGCGGTGCGAGGCACCGATAGCCGCCGCGATGATCAGGCCGAACACAACGCCCAGCGCGATCAACAGCAGGAAGGGCAGCAGAAGCGCGAGAAAAACCGTGCCCGCTGCGCTGCCGGGCGAAAGGTTTTGCGCGTACCGCAACCCGATGGCCTGCAGACACCAGACCCAGATCATACCCACCAATGTAATAGGCCCGATGATGATATAGGCTTGCATCAGTTTCTTCATAGCTGGACTGTCGAAGGGATTCGGTGCACTCGTTCCACCGTAGCGCGGCCGCGACATTCCGCCGGGAGTGCTATAGGTTCGCCTGCCGGGAAAACCCGTCGTCGGCGGCTCGGTAAACTGTACCGGAGTCATCTGCCCGAATGGCGACGGCGCCCCCGGCGTGCTCGGGGTGAATGCGGAAGACGGTATGAGGAACGGGGTGATAAGCGCGGTCAAGGCGGTGAAGAACAGCAGCGGTGCGCGGGAATAGGCGGCCACACGAAACGACTTCTGATAAGGCTGACGGTTGCCGAACAGGCGACCGACCAGGTGGAGGACACCTCCCCAGACGAACGCGCCCATGAGAGCGCCGGTGATGCCGCCGACGAAGCCGAAGATGCCTACTCCCATTTGCGCCATCGTATTTGCTGTGCTGGAAGGCTCGATCACCAATCGGATCATCACTGTGAGGAGGGTGAGGATACCCACTCCGATGCCGAAAGTCACGAGGAACGCGAGAGGGGCGTTAAAGCCGTCGCGCTCCGCCTGCTCTCGGAAAAAGGCATGCGGCTCCCGGAGGACCCGAACCCAGTCCCGGACCGCCTGCTTCATGTCGAACTTGTCCGGGATCTGCACGACACCGGGGCGAGGCGGCGGAGTATAGTACGTGGCGGCAGGAGAACCTCCATAGGCAGCAGCGCCCTGTCCCTGATAGCTGCTCCCCGCGCCCATCTGCGGCGGATAGGGCGCCGCGCCGGGCATGCCGGACGGCGGCGCTGTCTGACCGGGGTTATAACTGCCCGCCTGGGGCTGCAGGGGGGGAGGAGTCGGTCCCGGCTGGCCGTAAGGAGACGGGTTCGGCGCGGAGGGAGGCTGGGCCTGTCCGTACGGGGAAGGGGCCGAAGGCTGACCATACGGCGTCGGCGCTGCAGGCTGTCGCGTAGCGTTCGGGGGTGCCGCCTGCTCATAAGAGAGCGGAGCGGCCGTCTGGCTGTACGATTGGGAGCCCCCCGGGCTGTTCGGAGCCGCCGGAGCGCCGGACAGTCGCGCGACCAACTCTTGGGCCCTGGGATCGTCCGGCTGCAGTTGCAGCGCCTGCTGCGCTGCCGTCATGGCATACTCCTGATGCCCGGCGTTGGCATAGGCCACGGCCAGGCTATAACGCGCGGCGGCGTTGGAAGGCTGGAGTGTGACCGCCTGCATCACGGTTCGGACGGCATCGGCGTGCCGACCCGTCTGCCCGTAAGCCGCCCCTAAATGGAGCAGTGTCTGAAACTCCTCGGGCGCTGCGGCGACGGCCCGCTCTAAATACGGGATGGCCTCCGCCACATTACCGTTTTGCAGGGCCGCAAACCCTGCGTCTCTCTCTGCCGACATAGAAAATGGTACCTCTCTGCGACCGAAACTATCGGACGTTTCGGGCCGGATGGGATAGAGCTGACGTTATCGCGAATGGGTGACGGTCGTTATGATCGGTAAAAGCACAGCCAGGACAACTATGATAATCGAGAAGATGAAAAGTCCCAATGCCCACTTTGCCCAGGTCTGCTCCACGGTGAAGAAATGATCGACGCTCTCGAAACGCCGGTTCTGCCAGCCGAGTTTATTGCCTTGAATTCCGAGGATAATCGAGCCGACAATGCCCAACCCCGTGCAGTTCAGGAGCAACAATCCGACTCCGAGCAGCGGCATTCCATGCGCCATACACCAGATCCAGTTGAAAACGAAAGCGCCCCAGTTCCATCCCCGTGCCTCGACTTCCGGAGGGACTGTGCTTTTCATACCGGAGGTGTTGTCCATGCCGCCGCTGTAGGCGAGGGCTTGCATGGGGGATCCGCCGTATGCTGCCGCTCCCTGGGGCTGATAAGGGGCGACACCGTAGTTACCCGGAGCGCCATAGGGCGCCGGCTGCTGTGGCTGGCCGTAAGGGTGCTGCGGCTGTTGGGGCTGCCCATAGAGCGCGGGCTGCTCCGGTTGCCCATACGCGGCAGGCTGCCCGGAGGGAGTCGGCTGTTGGGGCTGAGCATACTGCGGAGCGGCAGGCTGACCGTAGGCAGGAGGAGCTGTCGGCGTGCCCGAGAGGCGCGCGACTGCTTCCTGCGCTTTGGGATAGTCCGGCTGGAGCTGCAGCGCCTGTTGCGCCGCCACCAACGCCTGCTCCTGGTAGCCTGCGCCTTCGTAGGCGATCGCCAGGTTGTACCGGGCCTGGGCGTTGGAGGGCTGCAGGGTGACGGCCTGCGTCAGCGTCGTGACCGCATCCATCTGCCGGCCCGTCTGCCCGTAGGCTGCGCCAAGGTACTGGTGCGCCTGATAGTCGTTGGGATCGGCGGCGATGGCTTTTTCCAGTTGGGCGATCGCCCCATTGGCATCGCCGCTCTGCAGTGCGAGAAGCCCTGCGTCTGTTTCTGCCGACATGGTTTGTTTCTGTCCTCTCTTGTCACGCCTTATTGAAAGAAATGGTTCTGGTATCATTTCCGGGGGCGTTTTCACCCGAATCTCTTACCGCCGTCTAGTGGCCGCTTGCCGCCACCTTCCCGATGACCACAATGAAATAGACTATGCTTAACACCAGGGACAGGCTTCCCAGTATACCGATAATCAGAGCCGCCGTCGCTTTGCCGCCGCCGGTCAAATTGGGATTCTGCTCGACCTGTTTCTTTGCCTTCATGGCGTAACCTATCGAAACAGGCGCGAGAATTCCGCAGCAGAAGAAGCCGATGATAGAGAGGATCAGGGCGGTATTGGCGGCCGGAGCCTCTGTCTGGAACATAGGCCCGGCTCCATAGGGCTGGGCCTGTATACCGCTGGGCGGTCCGCCGTAGGAGGCAGCGCCCTGCGGCTGATAAGAGGCGGGACGAGACTCGACGCCATAAGGCTGCTGCGGCTGGCTGTAAGGGTTCTGCGGCTGTTGCGGCTGCCCGTAGAGCGTAGGCTGGGCCGGTTGTCCATACGGGGCAGGCTGCCCATAGGGAGGCGGCTGTTGCGGTGGAGCATACTGGGGTGCGGCAGGCTGGCCATAGGCAGGCGGCGTTGTCGGTGTGCCCGTGAGCCGCGCGACCATCTCCTGTGCTTTGGAGTAGTCGGGCTGCAGTTGAACCGCCTGCTGCGCCGCCGTCACCGCCTGCTCGCGATAGCCTGCACTCTCCAGGGCGACCGCCAGATTATACCGGGCCTGTGGGTTGGCAGGCTGAAGCTGCACGGCTTTTGTCAGTACCGATACCGCGTCCATGTGCCGCTCGGCCTGCCCATACGCCGCACCAAGATAGAGGCATGTCTGGAAGTCGTTGGGATCGGCGGCGGTAGCCTGCTCCAGGTGGGCTATGGCTCCGCTCAAATCACCGCTCTGCAAGGCTGCGTATCCTGCGTCTCTTGCTTCCGACATGAGTTGATACTCCCTGTGCGAGATGACCGTCTGTTAAGATCGCGAGCGCTGCATGCAGCGCAGGGGATCCTACGACGTGGGTTGCGCGAAGCGCCGCAGACGGACGGATCGTCTTTCAGCGCAGCATGACGACACGCTCCTCGGTGCGCTTGTCCTTCTGAAGTTGAAGGTCGTGAATCGTCGCGCAGAGATAGCGATTTTCGTCGATCGTGAAGTCTATGCGCAGTCGGGCCTGCGTCCCGCTGCCGGCGGGACTCAGTTTCAACGCATCTCCTTCATTCAACGTCGTGACGCACTCTCCCTCCTCTGCGCCGTTCGGCAGCCAGTATTCGTTGCCGTTCATACGCTTTGCCCAGGGCAGACTGGTGCGCCCTCCGTAACCGACTTCGCAGATGGGCAGTCGAAACAGGGCCTGCCCTTCGGTCACGGCATAGTAGCGGGTCTGAAAAGGGTTCGGGGTAGGGTAACCGGTGCCGCGCCGGATCAGCCGCTCGTACTCCGGCCGCTGCTCGGCGTCGTTGTAGACACGAATGGCGTAGTCGTGATGGACGATCTGATCTACGCTGTAACCGGCCCCGAAAATAGCGGCCCCTTTGACCACCGCCTCGAACGGCTCCCAGTAGTGGACGCGCTGCGGGCCGAAGAGCCGCTCGAACAGCTCGCGCACGCCCGGCAGCAGAGTCGAGCCGCCGACCAGCAGCACGGCGTCGATCTCGGCCTCATCGAGATCGCGGGCGCAGTCGTCGAGGGTGGCTTCGGTCAGTTTCTCCAGTGTCCCATAGAGGCCACGCGCTTCCAGCGTGTTGAGAAACTCGGCGCGGGTGATCTCGATGTTACCGCCGCCCTGCAGCAAAAAGTAGCTCGATTCGGCGATGGAGGCCTTGTTGCTGAGATCTTTTTTGATCGCTTCCGCCTGCGAGAGCAGCAGCGGCCGCAGCGTCTGCTGATGCGCGCGCAGCCGTTCCGCGCCCAGATCCGCGATCCATTCGTCCACCGTCTCGCCGCCGTAGACGAGGCCGCGTGCCGCCAGCAGGGTCGCCCGGTGGTGACCGGGGTTGCCGTCGCGTCCGGTGTTGCCGCCGAGCGAGTGTGTGCGCACGACCGCGAGGTCGAGCGTTCCACCGCCGAAGTCCACGACCAGCAGGTGTTTCTCTTCTGTGAGATCGACGCCGTAGCCGAGCGCGGCGGCGACGGGTTCATCGAGGGTACGAAACTTCGAGACGCCGAGCTTGCGCGCGATATTGGAAAGCTCGGCCCGGTAAGGCTCGTAACTCTCCACCGGCACGGTCATTGTCAGATCGGTGACCTGGCCCTCTTTGCGCCACCAGCGCAGCGCCGCCATGAGCCGCTGCATCCGAGGCCGGTTCGGATCGGCCCGCTGGCGCTGATACTCTGCGGTCGCGTCCAGAAGCTCCTTCATGAAAACGGTGGCGCACTGCCGGGCGGAGATGGTCTGCGAGCCTATCTGCGCCACGGGCTGCTGACTGGCGCGCGCGAGCGTCTTCTTGAAAGAGCGCGCCAGCGGCCCCAGCGAGGTCAGGTCGTTCGCGTGCAGTATCTCCCGTGCCGAGAGCGCGGGCCTCCCGATGATCGCCCGCCCCTCATCCTGAAAATAGATAGCGGAAGGGATGAGCGGGGTACGCCACGCCGGCTCGTAGTCTACCAGCTCTTCAAGGGCTACGGTGGTAGCGTGCGTTCCGACCCATTTTGCGATGAGTGTATTGGTTGTGCCGAGATCGATGGCCCAGTGTGTCTCCATAAGGTGAACCCGGTAGACTCCTCGCTTTGTATTCCTGTACCCATTATACAGAATTTTGTCGGAGAGTACAAGCCTAATCGCCTACGATCGGCTGCCGGGTTATTTCCGGGTCACGGAAGAGGTCGTATTCGTCGCGGCTGCGGCTCGAAAATTCGCTGACGACCGCCCCCTGCTCGCCGCCCTGAAACCAGTGGGGCGTGCCGGGCGGAATGGTGTACTGATCGCCCGGACGCAGTCGTATCTCCTTCCAGACAGAGTACGTAGCCTGACGGCTGACGGGCGGCACGGCGAGCGGATTGCGGGTCGGGTCGCCGGGAACGTAGAGATAGACCTCCCCCCATCGGCAGCGAAACGTCTCCTCTTTGCCCGGCTCCCCGTCTACCGGGGGATGGATGTGCTCCGGGCAGGTCTGCCGCGGAAACAAGACCAGATCTTTCGCGCAGTAGCGCGCGGTATTGACATAGACGATGAGCTCGAGGCCGGTCTGCCTCAACTCACCCAGCCCGAAATCCGCGACCTCGATGTTGGACTCTTCTTCGAGCGTGAGAACGATCCCGGCGCGGGCCAGATAGTCCAGTGTGCGGCTGCGGGCCTCGGCAAACTCCTGTGCGGTGATCATGAGATTCCTCCCCAACGGTTATTAAGTACCCGACTCAGGCACGTCCCAAAAAATTCCTGACCCGAGCGACACGACGCACCTTCGGCGGTCGGTCGCTCTTTATAATCTCTGATGGTACGAGACGAGGAAATGTTCGTTCAGACGGATTCCTGGGCGATCTTGTCGGCGACGCGGGCGCGCCGCACGAAGGTGGAGAGTAGTTGGATCTCTTCGCGGCTAAACTCGCGCCGCTCCTGCGTATATATCTCGACGACGCCCACGATGCGCCTCGCCGAACGCAGGGGAACGCCGAGGTAGGAGGTCAGTTTGTCGCGCTGCAGCCAGTGATGGGTCTGGCTGCGCGGATCGTCGTTCAGGTCGGGAAGGTTCAGCGACTGGCCGCGCCGGGCCACATGGCCGCAGAGGCCCTGTCCGAGCGGCACGGCGCTGTCCGGCGGCACGGCGGATCGGAACCCGCTGGCGGCCTGGAGGTGGAGCGTCTCGCCGTCGATCCGGTAGATGGCGCAGCGGTCGGCCCGCATGATCTCCACCGCCAGATCGGTGAGCAGCCTCGGCAGATCCTGCTCTTCCAGCGCGGAGCCGATGGCGTGCGCGACCCGCCGGAAGTAGCGGCGCATCTCGTGGGATTTGGTGCGCGCCTCCTTGTAGAGGTGCGCGTTGACCAGGGCGACCGCCGCCTGATTCGCGATGGTGTAGAGCAGCTCCATCTCGGCGACCGTAAAGAGCCGCCGTTTGCTGTTCATCGCGTGGATCACGCCGATAACCTCTTCGCCGACATGCATGGGCACACAGAGCGTGGAGGCGACGCCGAACGGATCGAGCGGAGAGGTGCGGTTGCGGGCGTCGGCGGCGACATCGGCCACCGCCTGCGGGGTCTGCCACTCGAACACCCAGCCCGCGATGCCCTCCCCGACGCGCGGCATGATGGCCTGAAACGCCCCGGCGTCCATATTGCGCGAGAGCTTGGTCTTCAGGCGCTCCTCGCGGGCGTCGTAGAGCATGAGGGCGAAGCGATCTACCTTCAGCAGGTTCAGAACACTGTCGGCGACGAAGTTAAGCACATGGTCTTCGTGCAGCGTGGCGTTGACATGCTGCGAGAGATCGTAGAGGGCGGTCGCCTCTTCCGCCTGCCGCTGGGCGTCCTCGTAGAGCCAGGCGTTTTCGATGGCGATCCCAGCCTGCATCGCGACGGCGGCGACAAGTTTGAGATCGGCGCTATGGTAGGCGCGGCGCTGCAGACTGGTCACGACGATGATGCCGTGGATCTCGTCGCGGCTGCGGACGGGGGCGATCATGGCGGAGAGGGCGCGGGAGCGAAGCGTGATGTCCACGAAGTCCGCGGAAGCGTCGGTGTCTTTGATACGGCGCGGCTGCCCACTGACAAGGACACGGGCATGTTCGCCGCTCTCGACCGAAAGCTGAATTTCACGCTCCTCGTCGCTCAGTCCTCGCTCGGAGGCGATGAAGAGATGGGTGCGCTCGTCGTTGAGCAGGAACAGGACGGCGGCATGATACTCGACATGGGAGCAGAGGGCGGTAAGAACGCTGTCCATGACCTGCTGCACATTGAGGCTGCCGGCGACAGTGCGGGCCGTGTCGTAGAGGACGTCAAGCTCCCGCCCCTGGTCGCGGGCGGTACGCGAGATGCGCTCCACCTTGCGCGCCAGCGTGGCGAACTCCCCCAGCAACGCCAGCGTCTCCAGATCATCGCTGCCGAAAGCCTCGACCGGAGAGCCGTTCGCCGCGTCCCCGGTTTTGTTGAGCGCGGAGAGCGTACCGACCAGCTTGCCGTCGGCATGGAGCGGGACGACAGCGGCGGTCAGGTTCTGGATCGGGGCTTTGGAGGCGACCCATTCGGTCGGGGCGACGGCGGAGAAGAGGTCGCCTGTCGGGGCGGAACTGCGCTGATCCAGCAGGAAAGGCTGTCCGGTCTCGACGACGGTTTCGGAAAGGGAGTCGGCGACGCGGATACGCAGGCCGAGGATGTCATCGGCGTTCTCCCCGGCGGCCGCCACGAAATCGAGCATATCGCGGGGTTCTGTCAGGAGGCAAAGCGCGGCACTGGCGGCGTCGGTCAGGCGGCGAGCCTCTTCGACGACGCTTTGCAGCACATCGCTGGCGGGGATGCCGGCATGAAGCGCCTCATTCAGGCGTCGGACGGCGGCGCGGAGATGGGCCGCGTGAGTCATAGTCGCTTTTCCTCCTCCTCTAGCCCATTTTCGCACAATTCGACAACTCTGTCAAGCGTTTTGTGCAATCTCGGAAGAGAAAAAGTAGACCCCAGACGCGGCATTGGCAGCGCAGAATCCCGTGTCTGCCCCCTGGAGCGAGACAAGCAACCGGGTCTCGTGCCTGCGGTAAAGCTGTGGGAATCGAGGCCGCTTCCAACGACTCCCCCGGCAGAATCGGGATGGCTGCTGCCCTCGCCCTCTCAATCCAGGTGGAAAATCTCTTCGATCTGCTGCAGCGCCTCGTCTGGTCGCTGCCCCTCTAGCTGCTCGAAGTAGGGGACCATCGAGGCCTGCCATCGCGTATTGACCTCCAGCCCGTCCATGGCGGCCAGGGATTTCTGAAAGTCTTCGGTCTCCACGTAGCCGAAGAGCGTACCGTCCTCCCGTGCGAAGAGCGTATAGTTGGTCCATCCGGCGTCGCGCAGCGCCTGCTGCATCTCCGGCCACACATTCTTGTGCGTCCCCTTGTACTCTTCCAGAAGCTCCTGTTTGACTTTCAGTAGGAAACCTACGCGTTGCATAGCTGCACTCCTTTCAAATATGGGCTACCGGTGGTCCGGCTCCCGAAAAAAGTCACGATAGAGGATCGTCTCGGAGAGGTTATCGCATTCGTTGCAGTGCTCCCAGTCGATCCAGACATACTCGATTCCGACCCAGCTCGTATACCCGACCGCATCCATAGCGGTCTCGACTCGCGCATAGTCGATGGTATTGGCTGCGAAGCCGGTCTGCAGGCGTCCCTCGCGCGCGCCCCGCACATGGAAATGGCTCGCATGACGCAGCAACGGCTCCACGTCCGCATCGGGCAGGCCCGCGCGCGTGAAGTGCGTGTAGTCGAGGGTGAGCGTGAGGCCGGGGACGGCCCGTACCAGATCTTCGACCTGCGGCGGGGTGGGGACCAGCGAACCGACGTGTGCCTCCACGCCAAAGACGACTTCGTGCCTGCGGGCCTGTTCGACCCGCCAACTCAACTCCTTCACGCACCGCGTAAACGAATCCCCGAAAGCCTCCTCTTCGAAATGGACGCCGGGCAGCGTCGTTATATGCCCGCATCCGCTGGCGTTCGCGTACTCCAGAGCGTACAGGAACCAGTCCCGGGCCTTTCGCCGTCGCGATGCCTCCGGGTGATTGAGGGCGTAGGAGGTAAAGTCGGGAGCCATCTGCAGGAAGATGTCCGCCGGTTTCAGCCCGATATCGTCCAGTGTACGCTTCAGCTCCTGCGCCGAACGAGTGGCGTCGGCGAACTCGCGCGACGGCCAGAGGTGGGATCGTTCTTCGAAAAGACCGATATCCACGCCCTCGAATCCCAGCATCGCGATGAGCTGCAGAGCCTGTCGGTGGGGAAGAAGCGGAAACGTGAAGTCCGCGCACGCAAGTTTAGGATTCATTTCGGGCCTCCGAAAACGCAATGACTTCCGCACTTCCGGCCTTGCCTAGATCTGCCGGTTATCCCACTCCGCAGCCGCCAGATAGCCGCCGTCCACGACATGGGCGATACCGGTGATTCCCGAAGAGTCTTCTGTCGAAAGGTAGAGGACCGCTCGGGCAATATCACGCGGCGTAAGAAAACGGCCTAACGGGACGCGCGCCGCGCGGCTTGCCAGCGTGGCCTCCGGGTCGGGCGTTTTGCTGACATGATAGCGGAACAGTGGGGTGTCGGTGATGCCGGGACAGACGCAGTTGACGCGGATGTCGTAGCGCGCGTAGTCCAGCGCAAGCGCCTTCGTCAGCATCATGACTGCGCCCTTCGAGGCGACATAGGAGGGCGTCTGGCCCTGGCCCACGAAACTCGACACGGAACCGATGTTCACGATGGTGGCGCCCACGGCCTGTTTCAGAGCGGCGAAGGTGTGCTTGACGGTCAGGAAGACGGATTTGAGATTGACGGCCATGACGGCATCCCACTCTTCCCCGCTGCACTCCTCCAGCGGCTTTACCAGGACGATCCCGGCGTTATTGACGAGGTGATGCAGCGCGCCGTACGCTTCCAGGGTCTCTGCCACGGCCCGCCGAACCTCGTCTTCGTTCGAGACATCCGCGCGCAGCATCCACGCCTCGCCGCCTGCCTCCCGGATACGCGCGAGCGTCTCCCGGCCTTTCGCCTCGTCGATCTCCAGCAGCGCGACCTTCGCCCCTTCTTCCGCAAACAGCTCGGCGATACCCTGCCCGATGCCGGATCCGGCCCCGGAGACCAGCGCGACACGACCCTGTAATCGTTTGCCGGACATTCCCGCCTCCCCCATTTCGCTTCTCTCCCTCAGACTTGCAGACGGGCTTTCAGCGCATTCCGCTTCGCCTGGAATCCTTTTTGCTCCAACACCTCCGGATTTAACAGACCGAATGGCGTGCCCCCCTGGAGGACCGTAAGCATGGAGCGCACAGCCGACTCTCCGATAGCCTGAAAACATTCGTCCGTCCAGCAGACGGAGTGCGGGGCGAGAATGACATTCTCCATCTGCAGGAGCGGACTGTCCGGGGAAGGAGGCTCTTGCTCGAACACGTCCAGTCCGGCTCCAGCCAACCGTCCGCTCTGAAGCGCTTCGATCAGATCCTGCTCCTTCACGATCGGCCCCCGCGCCGCATTGAAGAAGTAGGCGGTGGGTTTCATAAGGCGGAAGAGATCTTTATCGATAAGCCCTCTCGTCTGCTCGTTCAGCAGGCAGTGGAGGGAGATACAGTCGGATCGGGAGAAAAGATCCGGCAGGGTTGCGGCGCGCTGCACCCCCTCCTCCGCCAGAACGGCGTCCGAAACGAAGGGGTCGTATGCCAGCACCGTCATCCCGAAGGGCGCGACCAGACGGCGGAGTTGGCGACCGGCTCCGCCGAAGCCGACGATGCCGAGAACCTTCCCGGCGATCTCCATGCCCTGATAGTGCGCGCGCTCCTGCCAGCGCCCTTCCCGCACAAGCCGATCTTTTATCAAGAGCCTCCGGGTAAGCGCCAGCATCATCCCCAGGACGCCTCCCGCGACAGGGAGGTCGGTCGCACCAGGCGTGATGGTCAGCAGAACGTCGTTGGCCGTGAAAGCGGCGACGTCGCACATGTCGTAGCCCACGCCGAACCGCGCCACGATAAGCAGGCGTTCTGCGCCTCCCGCCAGGGTCTCCGCCGTCCAGCCCGGCGCGAGAGAGAGGACGGCATCCATCTCGGCTATCTGTTCCGCCCGTACAGGATTATGATTTTCGGCGAAAAAGGCGTATCGGCACTGCGGCTCAGCCTGCAGCAGCCTCAAACCAATGTCCTGGTAGGTAAGCTCCCCGTTTGCCGCCATAAAGTCGTGTGTGATACCGACATGGAATCGCTCTTTGCTGTCGGCTTCTGCCCTCACTTCCATAACGTCAACCTCTCCTCGCAGCCCAGCGCCGCTATATTGGTGCGGAGCGCTCGGATCAGCAGCGACATGTCCGCGCCAAGCCCAACCATACCAAATCCTTGATCGCGCCTCTGCACGGAGTCCTCCACACTGCGGGCAATGACGCCGGCGGCAATCCCTTTCGCCTCGGCTCTAGCTCTCACGTCGAGAATGCGCGCGGCGATTCCAGGCCCTTCCCACTCTCCCAGAAATCCATAAGAGGCGGACATATCAGCCGGGCCGAAAAAGATCGCCTCCAGGCCGGGCGTCTCCAGGATCGCGTCGATCTCCTCGACGGCTCCGCGCGTCTCGATCAGGGGTATGATCAACGTCTCCTCGTCCGCGCAGGAGAGATAGTCGGTGGCCCCCAGTCCCCACTGTACGGCACGGTCTCCGCTGACGCCGCGCACTCCGCGCGGGGGATACCGCCCGTAACGAAAGGCCGTCTCCACCTCGGCGCTGTTTTGCGCATAGGGAACGATGACGCCATGCGCGCCCATATCCAGCGCGCGCTTGATAGCGCTCATCTCTATCCCAGGTACGCGCACCAGCGCCGCCGTTTCCGAGCCGCGCACGGCACGCAGGTGGTTGATGACCTCACTGAAATCCTGATGGCCGTGCTCCATGTCGATGCAGACCCAGTCCAGTCCGAGAGCGACCGCGCACTCCGTGATGGAGGGGCTTTCCACCGTGACCCACAGGCCATATGCGGTCTCTTTGTCCCGCAAGCGCCGCCTCAGGGGATTTTTCATCGTCGGCTCCTCACGCGCCCGTGATCTCTATCTGCACGCCGCCCGTGAAGGCCGGATCGAGAAAGGCGGCGCGCTTGCCCCGTGGCGCTTGATGAGGACGCGCCTGCGCCATCCCTAGCCCTTTCTCCCCGGCCGTCGCCATAGCGATCTCCACATTCTCGACAGCCAGACAGAGGTGATGCAGCCCCTCTCCTTGCTGCTGTAACCGGGCATAAAGCGGATGTGTCTCCAGCAGCGGCTGCACAAGCTGTAGTTGCGTGTTTCCCAGATCGAGATGGGTCAGGCGCACCGCACCGTCGTTGACGACTTCACTGAACAAAACCGGCAGACCCAGGCGGTCGCGATAGACTTTCAACGCCTCCTCGGTGTCCGCGACGAGTATGGCAATATGATCCAATCCTTTGAACATGCTTCTGCTCCTACGCTCTGCCGATGGCGGCAAAGGCGGCTTCCGCCTGACGTGTCGCGATGACATTCAGGAGATGCTCATAGCCAGTAATGAAGTTGTTTCGGAAAAGCTGCACCGGTCCGTAGTCCGCAAACTCCTCCACCGCCAGCGCGTTCGCGTCCCAGGCAAGACGAAAGTCCGGGAGCTTTTCCAGCAACTCCCGTACGATGTCAGGAGGCGTCTCCAGATCCATGCGCGCCTCGACCGGCCGGTTCGCCGTCAGCAGTTCCCGCGCCGTACTCCAGTTGATAGTGATATGCACCGCGCCGCCCACGAAATCGGTAAAATGCCTCGCGGAACGCGCGCCCCCACCCAGCATGGTCGCGCGGAAGCCGCGCTCTTTTAGCAATCGGTACTCTCTACGGGCGACCGCCGCGCCTGCCCAGGCGAGCGTTTCCTGCGAGATGGCGATGCCCCCCCCCTCGACAAACTTATCCAAGTACTCGTCGAAGATACCTGTGATATGCGTGACATAAAACGGAGGACGCCTGCCGGTCTTCCCGGCCATACGCGCATACATCTCGCAAACCGCAACAGCCTGCGAGACTGAAAAAACCTCCGTCGCACAGAGCGGTATATTATCGCCTATCAGCGCCTCCATAGCCTTCAGGCCCGCCTCCGTCACCGGAATCTTCGCCATGAAGTTGGGGCCAAGCGCACGATAGCGCAATGCCGCATCCACCATCGCCTGCGCGCTTTCATCCTGGCGTGGATCGCTCTGGATCGTTACGAAGCCCGCCGTGCCGCCGCTCCGCTCGTAAAGGGGCAGAAATCGGGCGAGGAGACGCGCCGTGACCGCCTGACAGACCCTGTCGGTAGCCTCCGCAGTCTCCGCAGTCTCCCGCATCACACGGTCGATGATAGGGTAGATGTATTCCGGCTCGCTCTTTGTCAACTTAGATCCGTAAGTCGGATTCGTCGTGCAACTGATCGCGCCCGCAGCGATCGCCTGCTCCATCTCCTCCCCCGTCGGGTTGTTGATCCAGAACCGCGTCTGTGTCTCTTCCGCCACCCGGTGGAAATACCCTGTTACCACGCTTCCCCCTCCTGCCTTCCGTAAAGGGTCGCCACTTTACGGCACTCCACCCCTCTATTCCTCCGGAATTTCCTGCCTTCCTTCATTCCTGCTCGTATCTCTCTGTCTTCCTGTCATAGGATGGGTCTGACAATCGACTGGGGGCGGAGGTAGTCCAGGAGCGTCTCCGGCCCCAGAACGCCTCCCCCCATGCCGCTGAGATTGCAGCCTGCGTAGGGGATGCCGTGCGCGAAGACGTTGTGGGCGTTGATCCAGCTATTGCCCGCTGCCATCGCTTCTGCGACACGGTTGGCGCGGGTCAGATCGGCAGACCAGACGCTGTTCGCCAGGCCGTAGTTCGAGAGATTGACCAGGGCGATCCCCTCGTCCTCTTCCGAGAAGGACATGACGTAGGCGAACGGGCCGAAAACCTCGTCCCGCGCACAGATATTATCCGACCTGCCACCCAAAAGCGAGGGTTTCACATAGTAACCGTCCTCACATCCGGTCGCTTCCACCGCGCCACCACGCAACAGCACGTCCGCGCCCTCCTGCTCCCCGCGTTCGAGATAACCCAACACCCGGCGGCGCTGCTTCTCGCTGATCACCGGCCCCATCTGCGATGTGGGATCCAGTCCATGTCCTATCTTCGTGCGCGACAGGATCTCCCGGGCGGCGTCGACAAAACGATCCATGACCTTTTCATGAACGATCCAGCGCGTTGCGGTACAACAGACCTGGCCGGAATTCATGGTGATAGCCCCGGACAGAGCCTGCGCTGCCCCCTCGACATCGATATCGTCGAACAGGATGGCCGCGCCCTTGCCGCCGAGCTCCAGTTTGACCGGCACGAGGTTGCGCCCGCACGCCTCGGCGATCAGCCGTCCGACTTCCGGTGAGCCTGTAAACGACATGCGGTTGATGTCGGTATGCTGTGCCAGCGCCGCTCCGGCCTCCTCACCAAGCCCTGTCACAACATTGATGACGCCGTCCGGCACCCCTGCTTCCTGGGCCAGATCGCAGAAATAGAGGGCGGTCAGGGAGGCGTCTTCCGGGGGCTTGATGACGACGGTGTTGCCTGCCGCCAGAGCGGGGGAGACTCCCCAGCCGACGAGCAGCAACGGGAAGTTCCAGGGAATGATGAAGGCACAGACTCCGTAGGGTACACGCAGGGAGCGCGCGTCGAAGCCGGAAACTGCGATGGGCTCGGCGCGACGTGTCTGGACAGAGAGGTCAGCGTAGTAACGCAAAGTCTGCGCCACATTGGGGATATCGAACGTCAGCGCCTGCGCCACCGGCTTACCGACGTCCAGGGATTCGAGCTGTGCGAGAACCTCCCGATGCTTGTCGATGAGGTCCGCCAATCGGTGGAGAACGACCGCTCTGTCGTTGGCTGGCATCGTGGCCCATCCGCTCTTGCGGAACGCTTCGCGCGCAGCCCTCACAGCCCGATCAACGTCCGCAGCGTCTCCGGCCGCAAGATGCGCGATCACCCGGCCATTCCCTGGATCCCTTACTTCGAGGGTCTTCCCACTCGCTGCTTTTTCCCACTTGCCGCCGATAAAGAGTCGCCTGGGCTGTGCGGCGAGAAACGCTTGCACCTCTGTGTGCAGATGTTTCATAGGATTTCCTTTCCGCTGTATGCCGGCTATACGGCTCGGCCACTTGCCGACAGTGTGTCCAGAGGCCGTGTGTATCTCTCCTCAAACCTGATTTCATCGAGTATATACAGATAAACCGTCGTTGTCAAGTTATTTCTCGACTAACGCTGTGGGTATTCTTGACAAAAGGTATCTCCTCACCTTGAGAGGAGAGCAGGAGGGAGCGGAGAGACGCTATGACAGATCCGGAAGAGGGGCGCGCCTGGCAGCCTGTCGCCCAGGCACAGCGTTTCGTCGTGCTCGATATCCTAAGGGGAGTGGCTTTGCTGGGGGTGCTGTTGGTCAACCTATTAAGCGATTTTCGGATCCCGCTTGCGCAGCACCTCCTGACCTTCCATACCGATCTCAACGGGGCAGACCGCGCCGTGGACGTAGGCATCGCCCTGCTGCTCTTCTATGGATATGGGCTGGGCCTGGCAGGACGGATCGGATCGGCGGCGGTCGGGGTTGGGGTTGGGGTGGCGCTCTACGCTGTTCAGTTGGCGTTGAGCTGCTGGTGGCTGAGGCGCTATCGGTTCGGCCCTGTCGAGTGGCTCTGGCGCTCCCTCACCTACGGCTGCCGACAGCCGATCCGGAGACCCTAGCAGAGTAAGGCGCCAGGGTCTCCGGATTTCCGCCGAGAAGGACTACGCGGTGCGCAGGACGCCTCGGAAGTCGGCGGTCGTTCCGGCATAGCCGGGGAAGACGCGCTGCAGGCCCTGCGCGCCGAGATGCTTCAGCGCTGTCTCGCCGAACACGGCGCGGAAGTCCGTGGTCAGCGCCAGATCGCGGTTTTCGTACAACTGACCGTCGGCCAGGCCTGGCCATTTTCCCAGCACTTTGCCGCCGTTCACGTCGCCGCCGAGCGCGAAGAAGCAGGTGGCGTGGCCGTGGTCGGTGCCGTTGTTGCCGTTCTGGCGCGCGGTGCGTCCGAACTCGCTCATGGTCAGAATCACCACATCGCTCATCCGGTCGCCCAGGTCTTGATAGAGTGCGGCGACGCCCTGCCCAAACTCCCGCAACTGCTGCGTCAGGCGCGGCCCTTCGTTGACGTGGGTGTCCCACCCGCCCATTTCGGCGAACGCCACCTCCACGCCCACATCGGCCTTGATAAGCTGGGCGATCTGCTTCAGCGAATCGCCGAACCGACCGTTCGGATAGACGGCGCCATTGGCGGGCGTGTAGGTTCCAGGATTGGCCTTTTTCAGCATGGCGATCGCCTCAAAGCTCTCCTTACCAGTGCCGTGCAGCACATCGCCGACGGTGCTGTCGTAGAGCGTCTCGAAGCCGTCCACGACCGAGTTCCGGTGGGCCGCAGCCACCGCGGCAGCGTTGTCCATCGCTGCGCCTCCTCCAGCCGCCTGTCGTCGCCCCTTGCCCTTGGCGGCCACATCCGGAAGTCCGACGCCGAATGTTTTCAGGTCGGGAATGGCGAGCGCGCCCGCATCGCCCTGCAGGCTCCGCGGCAGGCCATGATCGCCGCCCAGAGCCACGGCGCGGAACGGGCTGCCTGCCTTCGCCGCCGCCAGCTTGGCCTGATCTTCCGGGCAGGCCAGCACCGTGCGCGACAGCCAGCCGTCGGAGACGCGCTTGCTGCCCGGTGTGCCGGACTCCATATAGTCCTGCGCGTCGAAGTGCGAACGGGTGCCGTCCGGTGAGCCGCAGGCGTGTACCGCCGCCAGATGCCCGGCCTTGTAGATGGGCAGGAACGGCGCGAGTGCGGGATGCAGGCCGTAGAAGCCGTCCAGATCCAGCGCGGCGCCGGCCTTTCCGGCGGAAGGCCGGGGAACCGCGAGGCTGGGACGCAGACGATAGAGATCGGGATCGCCGTGCGGCACGACGATGTTCAGGCCGTCCGCCGCGCCGCGCTGGAAGATGCAGACGAGTGTTTTCTTGCGCTTCTGGGCGTCGATCTCCGCGCCAAAGGCGGCCTGCCGCAGAAACGCCGGGCCGAGCACGGGCGCGAAACCGACAGAGGCGAGCGCGATGCCTCCGTTTTTGAGAAACAAACGGCGTGTTATGTCCATGATAGTCTCTTTTCGTTGAAGAACCGATTCCGGTCGAATGCAAAAGTCGTGAGCTGTGTCAGGCGCGCGTTTAGCGGCGCTGGAACTCCGGCGAGCCGAGCAACAGCGCAGCCAACCGGGGCGCGGCGGCCGCATCGCCCTCCGTGGATACCGTCTGCGGGGACGCCGTAGTGGCCTCCTTGAGCAGCGTAGCCCGCGTCGAGGGCGCGAGCTTCTGGTGCAGGATCTGGCCCGCGAAAAGGTCGAGGAACTGATTGATATCCCTGGTGTTCGGCAGCGTCTGCGCCAGATTCGTCAGGCGGACGTCGGTCAGCTTGTTGCCCGTCAATGCCAGCGAGAAGTTCATGCGGGAGATCAGCGCGCCGGCCGAGACCCACTTCTGCGACTCCTCCGGGTAGCCGGTCGGCGCCTGATACTGGAAGAGAGGCTCGCCCATCGTTCCGATCTCGCCGACCATGGAGGTCGTATTCAGATAGAAGTAGCCGCCGCCCTGCGGTGGGCGTACCTGCACCCCCTGCCTGCCGCGCCCTCTGACCGCTGCATCCGCTACAGCGACCGTGCCGCCAAGCGCGCGGACGGAGCTGACCGCATATTCGAACGGAGATTTGATCTTGCTGCGATACGCGGCCACCGAGAAGAACTCGGGCGACTGGACGATGGTGCGCGTGATCTCGCGCAGGTCGCCGTCGGTGCGCTTCCAGGTCGCCACGCATCTGTCCACCAGAGCGGCGGGCGGGTTGTCCGAGACAAGGCGTTCGCAGAGCTGTGTGGAGACGTGGCGCATGGTCGCGGGATGATTGGCCAGAATGTCGAGCACCTTCTCGCCGTCCTGGATGCCACCGCCTGCGGGAATGACGTGGCCGAGCACGATCTTCTCGCCGTTGTCATGCAGCGCGGGGTAGAAGCGGAACTCTCCCGCCTGGGTGTTCTTGCCCTGCCCCCCGGCTGCGCGCGCCGTGCCGGGCCGCCCCAGGCTCCAGCCCGTCAGGCAGCGCGCCACTTCGGTGACGTCTTTCTGCGTGTAGCCGCCGTCCACGCCCAGCGTGTGCAGCTCCATGATCTCGCGGGCATAGTTCTCGTTCAGACCACCGGCGCGTTTTTTCGGTGGCTTCGGAGCGACCGGAACTGCGGCAACCGCGTCCTGACCGGGAGTCGCGACTGCGCCCTGCGCAGGATTTTCGACTGCGGTGGCCAGGGCTTTGCGCCGGTTGGCGAACCGTGGGTTCCGCATGGGCGTATCCGTGGTGGATCGGAAGTTGTCCAGGTAGACGAGCATAGCCGGACTCTTGGCGCTTGCGCCCAGCAGGTCGCGGAACTTGCCAAGCACATGCGGGCGAATCACCTCGCGGTCATCCACGATTTTGAGGATGGCGCAGGGCTGTTTGCGAATGTCGATGTTGAAGTGGTTGCCCCAGAAATCGACCAGGACCTCCTGGAACTGGCGCTCCGAGTCGACGGCGCGCAGCACTTTGGAGTCTACGAACTGCGTCTGCGCCTGCACCACAGGCTGAGAGGCTTTCAGCAGGTCCTGCCGCGCCGTCATCAGATCCTGTCGTTCCTGCGGAGTGGCCTCCGCCAGCATCTTCCTGTTGGCCTCCTGCGCATTGGCCGCTGGAGAGGCGCTGCCATCCGCAGCAGGAGTCGGCTTCGCATCGGCCTGCGTCGTGCGACCGATAATATCTTTACGGACGGCTCGCGACTGGCGGTAGGCCACCTGATAGGTCTGGTACATCTCGCTCAACTGCACGCTGCTCAACTGAAGCGAGGGATAAGCGGCGAGTTTCTGGTCTAGTGCCGTATCCGGAATGCTTTCCGGCTTCAGTTGCTGGTCGATGTAGCGCTCCAGTCCCATCGCGCGCACCTTCTCCACGTCGCCGGGGCGCGGACCGAAACCCAGTCGGTTCAGCACATGGACGATCTTCTCCTCCTCGGTCAGCGGGCGCAAAGTAGCGCCATTCTTGTTCATCGGCACCCTGACGGCAGGCTTGCCTTTGTCCCCGCCCACCATATTTTTGACCTTTTTGACGGGATCGGCGAACGTATGCAGGGCAGGCAAACCCACGCCCGCCGCCACTCCGCACGCGGCGAGGGCGCTGAAGATGATCTGCTGTTTCTTACGGCTGTTGGTAGTCATAGCGCATCCTTTTGAAGTGAACTTGAGACGTTGGAAAGCGGTTAATTGGCTTTGAAGACGAAATAAAAATTCGATTGTTCAAAAGGTGTGCAAAGGAGGAGGAGGGGGACGAATGTATCCAGGAGCATCTACATATTGGATCGATACAAAACGGCACTGCATGCGCTTCCAAAACAGTGCGCCTCCACTTTGTGGGAGGCGCAGCGGAGAGCCGCTCCCACCAGGCCGTACGGCTGGATAGGAGCGGCTCCGCACGGCACGAGGCTCCTCAGTGCGGTCCTACGAGGAGGTAGGGGGACGGGGGCTGGGTGGTGATCAGGTCGCCCCCCGTCACCGTCAGACCGTTCATGAACCAGGTGATCACCTGACGGGTGCTGCTGTTCTGGAACACGATGTCGGGCCAGCCGTCGTTATTGTAGTCGGCGACTCCCTTCACCTGCCATACCGAGGGGGGGAAGTAGGAGATGGCTCCGCCTCCACTGAACGCGATCCCGTTCATATACCAGACCACCACCTGATTGTTGGCCTCGTTCTGGAACAGGATGTCGGGCTGACCATCCTTGTTGAAGTCGCCCACTCCCACCACTTTGTACCCCGCGAAGGGTTGGGTCGGAAGCACCGCCCCTCCCACGACCTGGCTGCCGTTCATAAACCAGACCACGATCTGGCCATTCGTCTGGTTCTGGAACAGGAGGTCGGGCCAACCGTCGTTGTTGAAGTCCGCTACTCCCACCACCTTATAGTCTGCGCCGGGTGGGAACGACGTCTCTTCTCCGCCCAGCAGCGTCGTGCCGTTTAGATACCAGATCACCACGCGCCCGCTCGTCTGGTTCTGAAGCACCAGATCCGGGGTGCCGGAGTGATCGAAGTCCCCAACGCCTACCACCTTCCAGCCCGCTTGCGGCAGCGTATCGACCGTACTGCCGCCCAGGACCGAAAGGCCATTCATAAACCAGACCGCGATCAGGCCGGTGTTGTTGGTCTGGAACACCAGATCGTTGTATCCATCGTTGTCGAAGTCGAATGGCAGGTGCGGAGTGATCGCCAGGTCGGCGCTCTTCACGATGCCCGATAGTGTCGCGGTGAGCGTCACGGTGGTGTTCTGCGTCACGCGGCGGCTGGCGACCGGGTAGGTCGCCGTGGTCTGACCGGCAGACACCTTTACCGAGGCAGGGACGGTCGCCTCAGTGGTGTTCTGGCTGTTCAGGGAGACGGTGGTCCCCGCAGAGGGTGCGGGGACATCCAGCGTGACGGTACCGGACGAGAAGTTGAGCGCCCGAACGCTGGCCGGGTTGAGGACCAAGGAGACCAGGGAGGGCGCTTGAACGGTCAGCACGGCGGTCTGGTTCTGGTTGTTGAAGCTCGCGGTCAGCGTGACGTCGGTGTCGGCAGGCACCGGCGTGGTGTTGGCGGTGAAGGTCGCGGTGGCGCTGCCCGAGGCGACCGTCACCAAGGCCGGCAGGGTCACGGCGGCATTGCCGCTCGCCAGGGTGACGACGACGCCGTCGCTGGGCGCCGGGTCGCTGAGGGTGACGGTGCCCGTCGATGTCTTGCTGCCTTTCACACTGGCGGGGCTCAGCGTCAGGGAGGTGAGGGTCGGTGGAGTGACGGTCAGGACGGTCGTCTGGCTGGAGCCATTGAATGTGCCGGTGAAGGTGACGCCGGTGATGGCGCTGACTGTATGGGTCGTGATGGCGAAGGTGGCCGTGGTCGCTCCCGCCGCGACGGTCACCGAGGCGACCGTGCTCGCGACGGGGATGTTGTTGCTGGAGAGTAGGACGAGGATGCCTCCGCTGGGCGCGGGGTCGCTGATGGTCACGGTGCCGGTAGAGCCCAGGCCGCCCTTGAGGTTGGCCGGAGAGGTCGAGAGGGCGGTGACGATGGGCGGCGTGATCGTCAGGTTCGCCTGCGCGGTCGTGCCGAAGGTTGCCGAGATCGTCGCCATATTCTGGACGCCGACGACGCTGGTCGTAATGCTGAAGGTGGCGCTGCTGGATCCGGCGGCGACCTTGACGGAGGCGGGAACGGAGGCGTTGGCGTTGTTACTGGCGAGCGTGACGACCGTTCCTCCCGCAGGAGCGGGACCGGTGAAGGAGACCGTGCCGGTGGAGTTCTGTCCGCCGCGTACGCTGGTCGGGCTGACCGTGAGGCCGCTGAGGGTCGCCGGTGTGACGGTCAGCGCCGCCGACGCCGAGGAGCCGCTAAGGCTCGCGGTGATGTTCGCGACGCTCGTAGACGACACTCCGCTGGTGTTGACCGTGAAGGTGGCGGTCGCTGAGCCCTGGGGGACGGTGACGGTGGCGAACGGCAGAGAGGCGACGCCGAGGTTGTCGCTGGAGAGGCTGACCACCGCCCCGCCCGCCAGGGTGGTGCTGTTAAGCGTGACGGTCCCGGTGGTGGAGGTGCCGCCGACCACGCTGGTCGGGTTCAGCGTGAGCCCGGTGATGAGGGGAACAAAGAGCGGATTGGCCGCCACTGCCACGGTGGCATCGCTGCGCCCGTAGGCGAGAAGTTTTCCATCCGGCGCGTAGACGACATCGGTCACGCCTGTAGCGGAGTTCCCGCTCGCTATCGATCCGGTCTCCAGGACATAGTCGTAGAGCAGAGATCCGCTGGAAGCGTTCCAGATTTTGAGATGGCGATCTATGTCGCCCGTGGTGACCTGCTTACCGTCCGGCGAGAAGACCGCCGTCTCGACCGTAGCCGTATGGGTAAAGGTATGAAGCGTCATCCCATCGGCGACGCGCGATAAGACACTTGTCATGTCGTCGCAGGCGTCGACGAGAGAGAGGTTATCGGGCGAGAAGGAGACGGCCCGCACACTTCTGTTGGGGTGATTGGAGAGGGTTTGCAGGAGATTGTAGGTCGCAAAGTCATAGATTCTTGTTTTGCCGTCGTCGCTGCCGGAAGCCAGTTTCGTACCGTCCGGCGAGATGACGATTGAGTCGACGGTCGAACCGACGGAAATGGTGTGAACCAGCGCAAAATTCGCCGAGTTGTAGATGTTGATCGTATTGCCGACGGCGGCTGCCAGCAGGGCGCCGTCCGCACTAAAGGCGAGGGAGTTGGCGGAGAGGGTGATCTGGCGAAACGTGCTGTCGGAGAGTTTATAGATCCAGACGATCCCGGTGGAGTTACCGAACGAGCCGGGGATAAGTCCGGAGATCGCGAGCTGCGCGCCGTCCCGCGAAAAGGTGATCGTGTTTATCTGCGTCGCGGACGTGGGCGCCACCGTCTTTGTCAGAGCGCCCGTCAGGGGATTCCAGAACTTGACCAGGCCGTCTGTGGAGCCGGTTGCAAGCGTCGTGCCTGCCGAGTTTATCGCCACGGTGCCGACGCTTCCGGGAAACGGAGGAGGTATGGTTCCGGCAGCCGTGAGACCGGAGGCGTTCCAGACGCTCACGTTATCGGCATTGTCTGAAACGTAGACCTGCGAGCCATCGGAGGAGTAGGCCAGCGCGTAGATCGGGAAGGTGGTGTCCGGGGCGCCCACGGAGACCCCCGTGCTGATGTTCCAACTGTGGAGCTTCGTATCTCTTTGCGCGAAACCGGCCGTGACGCGGGTGCTGTCATGCGAGATGGCGAGGGCGACGGACTGGCTTCCAAAACCGCCGGAGGCACCGGTTATGGTTCGCCGCGCCGCTCCGCCTGTGGTTGTGTTCCAGACTTTGATATCGCCATTGGTGTCGCCCGAGCAGACGGTGACATTATCGGCGGCGAACGCGACACTGCCGACGCTGGAGCCGTCGGTCAGGCTCCAGACCTGCACTGTCGTCGCGACATCCCAGATGCGGACTGTGCCGTCGCTACTTGCCGAGGCGAGTCTCTTGCTGTCGGGAGAGAAAGCGAGGGCGTTGACACTGCTCGTATGGCCGCCAAGCGTTCCGGCCGACGAGAAGTCCGCGAGATTCCACAGGAGGATGTCGTGGGTGGTCATGGCGGCGGCAAGCGTCTTGCCGTCCGGCGAGACGGCGACCGAATTCACGGACGCAGGAGCTATCCAGGTGTGGATACTGAGGCCGGTCGAAAGATCCCAGAGTTGAATCACGGATCCAGTGCTGCCGGTGACGATTTTGGTTCCGTCCGGAGTATACGCGATCGAGGTCACAGCGGGAGCGCTGGTCTGGAGGCTTTGCAGAGTGCCAGGATAGTCGACCAGGGTCTCCAGAAGCATCCCGTCGGAAATGCGGCGGATTTTCGTGGTGCCGTCGTGTCCGCAGACCGCAAAGTTCTGCCCGTCCGGGGAGAGAGCGATCTGGGATACGCCGCCGGCGTTGGCGCCTCGCATCCATACGATCTGCGGGCGGGCCTGGGCGAAGGCGGACGCCATTGCGCCGACGGTAAGCAGTGCTGCCAGCAAGATGCGTATGAGGGTTCCGGTAACGATACCGACGGGGATGTGCGGCGATGACTCGGGAAGATGACGTCTCCAATGGGGAGTCATAGTGGGGTCTCCTTACTGAAATTAGACAGGGCGTCGCGTTTTCTAAACGCGGAGAGTGTCAGGTTGGCGGAAACCTGAAGGAATTGTCGTCCGACATAAGCAATTATAAGAAACGTTCGCTCGATACAACACACGTCAGTTTAGCAAAAATGGATGTAAATCCGGGTAAAGCGACTTCGCAAGGAATGTTTTTATGAGTACGCCATCACGGACCTCCAAACCGCTGCAAAATGTCATCGGGAAGATCGACTTCAGAGTCATCGGCACCTGCCAGTGGCAGATAGATGGCTCGCAAGACGAACACGGCAAGGCCGTCTTGACCTCCCCTCCCGACGGGCGGCCCTTTGAGCTTCTGTTTTTTCTGGCCTGTCGACCGGAGATGCAGGCGACGCGCAGGGAGATCAAGGACTACTTCTGGCAGGCAGACAACCAGCCAGACTCTCCCGACAACACGCTCAAAACCTGGCTGACCCAGTTGACTTACAGCGGCAAACTGCCCGGTGGAGAGACGTGGCAGCGTCTCTTTCCTGTCGAGACGACCCCGGATTTCGTGCGGCTGAAGGAGGGCTGCACCTGCGATATGCAGGAGTTCTGGAAGATGAACGAGGAGGCTCGGCGCGAGGGCAATGCGCGCATTAAGAAGGCGAAGATCGATCGGATGCGGGAGATAGAGCGCCAGCAGTTGATGCCGCGCCCTCTCTGGCACTGGGTCGCTCGCCTGCGCGCGGAGATGCGGGAGAAGATCGAGGCGCTGGAGAAGACGCTTCCTGCGGTCTTGCCGGAAGAAGACCTGCTGTCGCCCGGCGAGCTGCCCGGCAACCTTACCTATCCGCGCAATCCCTACTTCGAAGGGCGGGAAGAGATCTTCGCTCTGCTCTGTGCACGGTTGACGGAAAGAGGAATTACGCCGCAGATACAGGCTCTCTCCGCGCTGGGAGGAATGGGCAAAACGGAGACGGCGGTCGAGTTCGCCTACCGTTGCTTCGACAAAAAGACCTATCCTCACTATCCGCGCTACAACCGCTTCTTCTGGACACGCGCGGACGATGAGGACGCCCTCCGCAACGGATTTGCGGCGATTGCCAGGGCGCTGCCGGACTTCCCTTTCCGAGACGAAACAGATATCCAGGTCGTTGTCCCAGCCGTCATTCGCTGGCTGGCCGACCCCAGGCATCGCGGCTGGCTGCTGATTCTTGACAACGCGGACACCCCTGAGCTGGTGCGGGAATTTCTGCCACGCTATCCGGACCGTCGGCAGGGGCAGGTAATCCTTACCAGCCGCAGCCAGACATTCCCCGGAGATATCCACGGCATTCCGCTGGAGCCTCTGCAGCCGGACGAGATCCTGGCTTTTCTCTATCATCGCACCGGGAGAGAGCGAACGGGGAGCGAAGAAGAGATGCGGACGGTCCGCGAGATCGCGCAAGAGTTAGGGGGGCTCTCCCTGGCGCTGGAGCAGGCAGGAGCCTACCTTCAACAGCATCCTGCCCTGCGCTTTGCCGACTATCTGGCCGCCTACCGCCTAGGCCGCAGGAAACATCTGGAATATGGCGCGAAGAACCGACCGTATCTGGCGCACAACACGAGGACCGGAGATTACGAGGAAGATCTCACCGTCTGGACCACCTGGGATTTGAACTTTCGGGAGATCTCCGAACGGTTCCCCAGAAGCGCCGAACTACTGACATTCTCCGCGTTTCTGGCTCCCACTCCCATCCCCGGCGAGCTTATCTATTCGGCCTTTCCGTGTGATTTTGCCGATGCGGAGAGTGAGGAGGAGCGGGGCAGGATCTACGACAGACTCCTGAAACCCCTGCACGACTACTCACTGGTCAAAATCCTGAGCGCCGAGCGCGCCTTCAGCGTCCATCAGATGGTACAGACGGTGGTGTGGGACAAACAGCCCCCGGAAGCGCAGCAGCGCGCCTATGAACGTATTCTGGACGCGATGGCCCACTCGTTTCCTTCCGAGGACTATGTTCTGGGCGGAAGAGGCGCGCTCTACTATGCCCATGCGGAGCACCTCTGCGCCTATGCGGCGCAGGCCGGTACAGAGGGAGAACAGGTCAGCATGGTGCTCAATCACATGGGCATCTTCCTGGATCGGCAGGGGCGTATCGCCGAGGGCGAACCTCTCTGTGTGCGGGCGCTGGCGATGCTGCGAAAAGTTCTGCCCGAAGACCACCCTCGTATCGCCATCAGTCTCAACAGTCTCGCGGAGCTTTACCAGAGCCAGGGGCGATTTGCGGAGGCGGAGCCTCACTACCTGCAGGCACTGGCGATACGGCGGAAGACGCGGCCCGCCAGCCATCCTGAAATCGCCGCGAGCCTTAACAGTCTGGCGGAACTGTATCGGGATCAGGGGCGCTTTGCGGAGGCGGAGCCGCACGCTCTGCAGGCGGTAGAGATCTACAGGACGGCGCTGCCCGCCGATCATCCCGAAATAGCGGGCGGCCTGAACAATCTGGCGCTGTTGTACTGGCATCAGGGGCGCTATACGGAGGCGGAGCCTCTTTTGAGGGAGGCAGTTGAGATATGGCAAAAATCGCTGCCTGAAGGCCATCCGGAGATCGCCACGGGCCTGAACAATCTGGCCGTGGTGTGTCAGAGCCTGGGACGCCTTGCAGATGCGGAATCGGCTCTGAACCAGGCGCTGGCGATGCGGCAGAAGACGCTGCCCGAAGACCATCCCTATATTGCCCAGGGCCTCAACAATCTGGCGCTGCTCTATCAGCGACAGGGGCGTATTGCGGAAGCGGAGCCTCTCTACTTACAGGCGCTGGAGAGTTGGCAAAAATCGCTGCCCGCCGATCATCCCGATATAGCGGCCGGCCTGTACAATCTGGCGGCGCTGTACCGGAGACTGGGGCGTTATGCGGAAGCGGAACCTCTCCTGAAGCAGGCGTTGGAGATAAACAGGAGGACGCTGCCCGAGATCCATCCCGAGATCGCCGCCAGCCTCAACCTTCTGGCAATGCTGTATGCGCATCAGGGTCGTTCCGCAGAGGCGGAGGCCCTCTTCGTGCAGGCGGTGGCGCTATGGCGGCAGGCGTTGCCGGAAGGTCATCCGGACATCGCCACCAGCCTCAATCATCTCGCCGTGCTGTATCAAGGCCAGAGGCGCTTCGCGGAGGCAGAATTTCTCTTTCAGGAGGCGATAGGTATCCTGTCGTCCACTCTCGGGGAGGAGCATCCCGATCACCAGACCGTGCTGGAAAACTATCGGACCTGTCTAACGGAGCGGGGGCATGTGGTCTAGGCCGAGCAACCTATTCAATAAGGCAAACAAAATGGTGGGAAGCCTCACTGTGCCTCCGTCAGTTCCACGTGGTGTCCGTCCAGGTCTTCGATGACTGCCCGACGGCCCCATTGCGAGTTCTTCGGAGGTGAGAGGACATGCGCCCCCATCTTCTCCAGCGCCCCGACCACGGCGTCCACAGAGGTCACTCTGAAGCCGATCCGCATGCCCGTCGAGCCCTCGCCCTGTTTCTGAAGGGGGTATATCTCAAAGACAGTGGTTCCTACCTCGGAAACGTAGTGTTCGGGGCCATTGCCATGACGGTGCTTCTGAAATGTCAGTCCCAGCAGGCTGTAGAAGGCAGCGGCCCGGTCAATGTCCGTAGCACGAATGACTACCAGGTTTAACTCAACGCCTGTCACAATACCCTCCCTACCTGCGAGTGCCACAACTTTGCTCTTATAGACGCCAAGGGCACTCCCGTAAACGCGGGCCAGTGAACGCGTATTAACCCCGGCGTCGGACAGAACGTTCTATCAATTCCCGCACCTTCAATCCCTCTGGGCTGCGCCTTTCTTGGGCCTTATGCCATGCTGTCAATCCCATCCAACCAGGGAGGAGAGGGTCGGCTCCGGCATCCAGCAACAGTTTGACCATCTCACTGTCTCCTTGCTCGGCGGCGATCCTCAAGGCACTATCGCCAATACGCACCTCGTTATGAGCGTTGACATCGCTTCCGGCGTGAAGAAGAAGACGCACCATCTCCTTGACTTCTCTGATTGCATCCCTATCGCTCTCGGTTTCTGGGAGCACTGTTACGTTCAGCATAATCCCCTCCACAAGACTGGCATTGATGAATGCGTTTGTTTTCTTATCTCTATCGTTTGGCACTGGCGTATGGCAAAATACATACGGCACATTGAGAAACGAGTTACAAAGAGATCTTTCAGGCAGGCAAATAGGCGAGGGGACACGTCGGAGCAGTTTAGAGCGTTGCGAGGAGGTCTTCCAAGGTCGCTGCCATCTCTTGAGGTGGATGATAGGACAGCGCGGTTTCGACGAGGCGCTTGGCCTTGCGCGTACGCCCACATTCTATGGCATAAGAGATCGCGTTTCGATAGAACCCCAATATCTGTTCAGGCAGCGTTTCATCAGGAAGCGTGCTCAGGGCATCCAGTTCAAAGTTTAAGGCATGTTCATACAGGATAATCGCCCGTCCAGCGTCACCACTATTCTTCGCTGCCAGGCCGCTGTCAGCGAACGACACTGCATTGCGGTGGTAGTATTCGTTCGAATGTACCTTCTTCAAGGTCGCCTCCTATGGCTCAGGTATCCTTGAAGCAGACATGCCTCGGCGAAAAATTGTCGCTGCGGCATGTGGCCTTCTAACCAGCCTTGATGGAGTTGGCATGAACATGAGACTGAACGGATTGTCAGATCGACAGTCATTTCTTAGCGGCTGCTTGTTTCAACACTGCGAGTGACTCTAAAGCGGATGGATCTAAAGATACGCTTGGTTCTTGTTCGGCTATAGACAGCGCGGTTTCATGTCGTTGACTTACAACCTTAACGGTGTGAAGCCTTTTGCCGTCATTTGATTGACATCAGCCCCTTGATCTATCAGGGATGTAACCGTCCCCAAGGGTTCGTGCGCGCAAGCCTCAATGAAACTGAGTTTTTTCTGGGGAGGAAGCGAACGGATTGGGACCGTCATGTGGAGCGGTATGTTTGCTCCCACGAAAGTAAGGAAAGAAGTAACGCAGATCATTCCCGCCAGACGCGATTGGGTGATGCGAGTCATCATGGTACTTTGCTTCCTCCCCCTAAGAGCTGTGCGTAACAGTTTCCTGTTACACGGCTCAAGTTTTCAAAGGCCGTTGTGAACGAACCCGCCAGAAAGGAGAACCTTGCTGACTCTACGAGACTGCCCGAAAGCCGATTCCTTTGCGGAGAAGGCAGGGCTAAATCACTTCTAGCCCGTCGCGGTCTGGGAGAATGGGGAACGGAGCGTGTGGCTCGGCCTGATACCAGAAGGCGGTTGAGGCGATGTCGTCCTGGAGTGGCAGGTAACGTCCGCCGGTGCGCCAGCCGAGCGCCTGGATCGTCACGCGCAGGTCCTCCTCGAAGCGGATAGGATCAGGGATATGCCAGCGGTACATCCCGTGGCGTTGCTGTGAACGGTACATCCCCGCCTCACCGGACATGATGACCTGCGGCATGCCGAGATAGGCGGTCGAGAAGACGCCGTACTGTCCTTGGGGATGCTCGAAGTTCCAGGCTCCGCCGAAATAGTCCTCGGTGCCGGTGCCCGCGATAGTCGGGAACTCGCCGTCGCCATCCAGAAAGAATTTAATTTCTCCTTCACCCCACCAGCCCGTACTGTTCACTTGCCAGGCTAGGTAGGTCCCGACGTAATGCCCTTGCCCCTTCACGCCATCCAGCAGCGTGTGAACCTCCGCGTAGGGCAGGGGATTGGAGCGGCGGAACTGCGCATGGAAGTACGCGGCATCCTCGGGAACGTCGGTGAGGGCATACGTGATCTGATAGTAGTAGCCGTTGCACTTCTCTTCCGTCAGGTTCTCCAGAGTGATGCGCGCCGATTTGTGGAACGGCATCTCCCAGTAGGAGTTGAAGCCTCCCGCAGGATTGACTGCGACCGGCAGGCTGGCGATGTTGCAGCGCTCGCACCAGCCGTTGCAGAACAGGTCGCCGATAGGAACCTCCACGGAAGGGGTGTCCTCGCCGTCCCAGTAGAAGCGGATGATTAGCCGTCGCCACCAGGTCGGATGGACGGTGTTCCAGATGTGTTGAATGGCGCCCGGCCCTTCGATCTCCGCGAGCGTGACGATCTGGCGTGGCTCGATGCTGATGGAAGGCGATACCTTCCAGCCCTGGCCCAGGTCACGGGCGGCGTTCGCGCCTGTGCCTTCGGTCGCCATTCCGGCCTTGCCCTTTTCGCCCGTAAAGTTCTCCGCGCTGATGGAGCGCGTCTTCGCCTTTGACAGACGCGAGATGTTGTGCAGGCCCATCCCCAGGCCATTGAACGGTTCCATGTTGGCAGTTGTGCTCCTTTGCCATAAGTTGCTGCCGCAAGGTTCACCGTCCCCAAAGCGAATCCCTGCCCGTAGGAAATGCTGCCCGTTCCTGACGTTCAAGAAACCAGCCGCAGGATCAGGTTGTATGCATCGTGTCGTAGCAAAACCTCCTGGAAGTAGATCGAGCGCGAAAGCTCACATCTACCTCTCGGAGGTTTGCAGGGTGTCGAGTCAGTCCACGAAGGTGGGATGAATCTTGTTCGACGGCTTTAGGCCGCAGACGCATCGACACCGGTCGGCTCGGTGACGACTTCTGCTTCGGCTGCGGTCGGTTCGGAGACGGAGGCGATCAGGGTGTCTTCCGGGGTCAGAATCTCATACCCATCCTGCTTGGGAAGGTCGGAGACGCGCAGGGAACTGCCGAGTTCCATGTGCGAGACATCGACCATGATATGGTCGACCAGATGCAGCACATCGCTCCGGATTTCCAGTTGCGACAGCGTCTGGGACAGAACGCCATCGCCCAGGCGAACAGCCTCCGGCTCGCCCCGAAATACCAGGGAGACATGGGTCTTCACGGTGTCGCCCTTCTCCATGTCCTGGAACGTGACATGCAGCAGGCGCTTGGAGATCGGATCGCGTTGAATGTCGTGTACGACGACGGTATGCTTGACCTTGTCGGCCCCGACGATCATCTCGGCCACGCCGGAGTTGCCGTGCTGCACGATGAACGCGTTCAGCAGTTTCTCGTCCTCCTGCAGATGCAGGGTTTCATGGCGTCGGTGCTGAATGGAGACGGGGATGAAGCCGCTCTGGCGCAGGCGCTTGATCTCGCCTTTGGAAGTTGCCGTCAGGGGCAGGGCTGTTAATTGCGGTGTCTTGGACATAGGGGTCACTCCTTCTCGCGGGGTTGCGATGGCCCGGACGGATTGGCTCCGGGTTCCTCGCGATTTGCTGGATTGCACATTGCAAGACGATTATGACACAGATTAGGTTCCCCCGGCGATCCTATGTTCGCCTGAAGTCGAAACAAGCAGGCAGCAATCGACTAAAAACAGGGCGATCGTAGGGGAAACAGCGGGCGAGGAGGCGAAATGAAAAGCGGAATCTCGATACTGGTCCTGGTGGGACTGATGCTGGTTTCGGGGATGGCGCAGGCAGCGCCGCCCACACCGGGCAAACGGGTTTTGGAGCCCTTCGACTACCGTGGGGTGACTCTGGAAGACGGCTCCCTGAAACGTCAGTTCGACGAGACACGGGACTACTACCTGCACATTCCGAACGACGACCTGCTGAAAGGCTTTCGGGCGCGTGCCGGGCTGCCCGCACCGGGAGTGGACCTCGGCGGCTGGTATACCACCGACACCTTTCATATCTTCGGGCAGATACTCTCCGGGCTGGCACGCATGTACGCCGCCACGGGCGATCCCGCCTGCCTCGACAAGGTCGAAACGCTGGTGCGCGAGTGGGGCAAGTGCATTGCGACGGACGGTTATTTCTATTTTTCGAACGCTCCCAACGCCCGGCACTACATCTACGATAAGATGGTCGGTGGTTTGGTGGACGCCATCCTCTACTGCCATAGCGCCGAAGCGCCTGGCTACCTGAGCCGTATCACCGACTGGGCGGTCAAAAATCTCGACCGAACGCGTCCTTATGGCGGTGATTCCGCCGAGTGGTATACTCTCAGCGAAAACCTGTACCGCGCCTACCTCGCGACGAGCGACGCGAAATACCGCGACTTCGCGCAGGTGTGGGAGTATACCGAGTACTGGAACCGCTACGCCCAGAAACGCGACATCTTTGCTCCTGGCCCAACCGCCTACCATGCGTATAGCCATGTGAACACGCTGGGAGGGGCCGGCGCGGCCTACCTGGTGACAGGCGAATCGCACTATCTCGACACGCTCCGCAACGCCTACGACTTCCTTCAGACGAAAGAGTGTTTCGCGACGGGCGGTTATGGCCCCAATGAGCAGATCACGCCTGCGGCCGCGCGCCGGCAGATGCTCGAAACGTCGCATGCGACCTTCGAGACGCAGTGCGGCAGTTGGGCCGGGTTTAAGATGACGAAGTATCTGCTCTCGCTCACCGGCGATGCGGGGTACGGTGACTGGACGGAGCGGCTTCTGCTGAATGGCATCGGCGCGAGCATTCCCATGTCCGGGGATGGGCGCGTCCTCTACTATTCCGACTACAACCCCGCCGGAGCCGTGAAACACAACTGCGACCAGGGCTGGACCTGCTGCGCGGGAACGCGTCCGATGGCGATAGCCGACTATTACGATCTGATCTATCTCCATGCCGCCGACGGTCTCTACGTCAACCTCTACACGCCCTCAACGGTGCATTGGAAGGCGGGCGGAACCGAGGTGACGGTGCGACAGACGACCCGCTTTCCGGCCAGCGATACCGTGGAGTTCACGGTACACGCTCCGAAGCCGAGCCTCTTCGGACTGCATCTTCGCGCACCGGGGTGGCTAGCCGGTCGGGCCACAGCGGAGCTCAACGGCAAGCCGCTCCTCCTCATCGCCGACGCCCGCCACTGGTTCGCGGTCCCGCGTCTCTGGAAAGAGGGCGACCGCCTGACTCTGCATCTGCCGATGCGCCTCCATGCCGAGCGCCTCGATCCAGAGCAGCCCTATCCGGCCGCCGTCCTCTACGGCCCGGTGACTCTGGCGGCGCGTATCCCGACAGGTAACCCGGCCCGCAAAATAGACCTCGCGCATCTGGAACAGACCTTCGCGCCGAGCGAATCCGAACCGCTGACCTACCGTCTCCTCGCCGACCCAAACGTGCTGCTGCGCCCATTCGCGGCCTATCGGGAGGGCGAACCCTATTTTCTCTACCTCGACCCTGCCTCCGAAAACCGCGTCTCCTATCGCGCCGCGACGTTCAGTCCGGGATGGGCAGAGGGCGGACAGTTTCGCTTTGGAAATCGGGTGGGGGCGACGGTGGAGTATGGCTTCGAGGGCGTGGGAATACGCTGGCTGGGCTACCGCTTCGACGACGCCGGTCGGGCGGAAGTGCGGATAGACGGCAAGGTCGTTGCGATCGTAGACCAGTACGGACCAGGCCGTGATCTGCCGTTCCAGTGGGAGCATCGAGGCCTGGCTCCCGGCAAGCACACGATCAAACTGACCCTGCGTCCCGACAAAAATCCGGCCTCCCACGACCGTTTCCTCAACGTCGCAGGTTTCGAGACCCTACCGTCCGGGTAGCGAAAAGGCGGAGATCAGGAAATTTTGTCAAACGCCTACCACGAAAGCATCTGCTCATAGACTTCCTGCACACCTTGGGCGGTGAGTTCGATGTTGAAGTGTTCAAGCACCCGCTGTCGTCCCGCCGCTCCCATCCGCTCTGCACCCTCTGGATCGCGCAGCAAGCGCACGATCGCCTCCGCCATCGGAGCGCTCTCGCCCATCGGAACCAGCCAGCCCGTCACTCCCTCCGCCACGATCTCCGGCACGCCTCCGCCATCCGTCGCCACCACCGGCTTGCCCGCCACCATTCCCTCCACCACCACCTGACCGAACGGCTCCCCAAGGGTCGAGGCATGCACCAGAATATCCAAATCCGCGATCAGGGAGGGCACATCCGTGCGAAAGCCCAGGAACTCCACACACTCGGTCAGACCCAGCGTCCGGCACTGCTCTCGTACCTGCGCCTCATACGCCTCTTCCCCGAACATCGCCGACCCAATGATCTGAAAGCGGGCCGAAGGAAACTCCTGACACACCTGCGCCGCCGCCGCAAGAAAGATATGCTGCCCCTTCCACGGACTCAACCGACCTACCAGACCGATAAGGGGTCCGCAAGAGGAACCCACCCGAACCTCGGGCGCTTCGGAGGCTGGAATGCCGTCGTGTACCACCTGGAGCGTGGTTCGCAGGGGGCCAGCCTGCACGAGTGCCCGTCTGCGCCTGGCCCTGGGCTCCAAAGTGAGGAGAGTGGCCTGCGAGTTGGCAACGACGACGGTGGGCAGAAGACGGGCGAGCCAGCGAAAGCCGGTCACAGCGGGAGCGGGGAGGTAGTCGGCGGCGATGCGGTCGCGCAGATGCCATAGGACAGGCACACGGACTATGCGTCCGGCAAGCCCTCCGATGACGTCGGACTTCAGAGAGTTGGTGTGCAGGAGATGGGCCTTTTGGGCTTTGAGGAAGCGGGCGAGACGGCAGACATAGCGCAGGACGACGAGGGCGGCACGGGGTTGGAGGAGAGCACGCAGTCCGAGGCTGTCTTTGCGGGTTTGGGCGACGCCCTCTTCGAGCAGAAGCAGATGGGTTTCGATGCCGGCTTCGGTGAGTTTGGCGTGGAGGGGTCCATCGGCGCTGAGGACGACGATGGGGCGAAAGCGCCGGGTGTCGAGGTGCTGAAGCAGGTGCAGCAGGGCGATCTCGCCGCCACTCATCAGCGCCGTATGGTCGAAGTAGACAACCGTTTTCATATGTGCATGACCTGCTGGTAGATATCGCTCATGCGCTCGGCAACCCGCTGCCAGGTATAGTTCGCCTCGACTTGCCGGCGTCCGATCAGCCCCATGGCTGCGCGGCCTGCAGGGTCCGCCTCCAGGTCACGCAGCGCATCTGCAAGGGCCTTTGCGTTGCGTTCGGGCACGACGATTCCCGCTTTCCCAATGACTTCCGGAATAGCGCCCGAACTGGACCCGATGACCGGAGTGCCGCAGGCGTTTGCCTCGATGAGCACCCGCCCGAACTGCTCTTTCCAACTCGGGGTCGTGCGAGAGGGGAGCACAAGCACATCGATCGCGTTCATCACCTGCGGCAACTGCTCCAGAAGGCGGGCGGGCAGAAAAGTCACCTGATCTTCCCGGCCTATCTCCCGAACGCGCCGCTCCAGTTCGGCCTGATACGGCCCGGAACCGACAAACAGCAGGCGGAAATGGGAGGGACAGTGTACCAGGGCGTCCACCATCTCCATCAGCCCTTTTTCTTCCACCATACGTCCCACATAACCGGCGACGAACCCGGCCAGACCCAGTTCGCGCCGACACTCCGCCCTCTCCATCGGTCGGAACAACTCGGCGTCTACGGCATTCGGCACCACTTCCGCCGGACCACGGTAACCTTTCGAGCGCACGATCTCGACGGCCTCCTGGTTCCGTGCGACGACGAAATTCGCCTGCTGGAGGGTGAACCTGCGGTACGGCTCGAACGGAGGAGGCAGCTTCTTGTTGATATTCTGCTCCGTCTCCGCAACGATCCGTGTTTGGGGCAACAGTCGATTGCGGAGGCGGCAGGCCTGTACGCTGACCTGCGCCCACGGCTCCTCCCACAGGTCGATGATATCGGGCCGAAAATCCCGAAGGAGCGTCGCTAACCCCGGATAGGAGTGCATGTAAAACCCGACACGACCGCCTGCCCAGGGCAAGCGGACCTTGCCGATTTCGCAGTCGAAGGCGTTGTCCAGGGGAGGCTGTGCCGCGCGCCACTGTCCATAGTGCATCCAGCGGTCCGGAATCAGCACCTTTAGTTCGATGCCGGGACACCGCGCCAGAAGAGCGGCTTTCGGCTGCCCCTCGGTGCGAGACTGGCAGGTGTGTGAGATCAAGAGAACGCGCATAGAGATTGGGGGAGTTCCTTCTGTTTAGAGGATGCGGCGATACAGATCCAGCATATCCTGGGCCATACGGGCTGCGGTAAATCGCGCTTGGAACCGTTCCTGTCCGCGCTGCCCCATCGTCTCTGTGGCCTGTCGGTCGGCGAAGAGCCGTCGGATCGCGGCCGCCAGTGCGGGCGGATCGGAGGGGGGAACCAGCAGGCCGGTCACCCCCTCCTCGACGATCTCAGGTGGTCCGCCGGCATCCGTTGCAATGACCGGCCGCCCCAGGGCCATCGCCTCCAGGATCACCAGCCCAAACGGCTCTGCGAGACTGGGCAAAACAAAAATATCGCCTGCCTGAATCAGGGCCTGCGCGTCTGTACGAAAGCCCAGCAGTTGTACGGTCCCCTGAAGACCGGCCTGGCTTATCTGAGCCGTCAGCATCTCCTGCTGCGCTCCCTGCCCTGCAACGACGCATCGAACGTCTGGAAAGGCGACCTTCACTTCTGCCACGGCGGCGATCAGTGAGCTGACGTCCTTTTCGCGTTCCAGTCGCGCCGCGCAGACGATCAAGGGCGTGTCGAGGGCAATCCTGAGTTCGGCCCGTATCTGCTCCGGCGGAGAGAGCTTCTGGGGATCGAGGGGGCGGATGCCGTTCAGGATCGTCGTTACCTTTCGCTCCGGGGCCTCGCCGCGCTTCAGCAGTTCGGCCCGCACCGCTTCCGAGATCGCGATGCAGTGCGCCATGCGACCGCTCACCCAGCGGTGGGCCGCGTGAAAGATCGCCGCCTTTGGTCCGGTATGGCTGACATGCTCCGGGTCCAGGAAATGCTGCGTCGCCACGAAGCGGCCTTTGCCTGCCTGCCTCACCGCCAGCGCCGACGCCAGCATCGTTCGGCCATTGTTGGCGTGAACGATGTCGAGTTGCCCGGACTGGAACAGTTCTACGAACGTCTTTACCGCCGGTCGATTGATCAGACCAGCCTTTTGAATAGGAATGATGGCCAAGCCCTCGGCGCTGGCCCGTTCCGCCAGGAGGCTGGGCGTGGGGCAGGCGACCATCGCGGTCACCCCTAAATCGCTGAGCGCGCAGCCCAGATCGAGCATATATCGTTCGGTTCCCGCGAACAGATCGGAATCGGTAAACAGCGCAACGCGTAAAGTACTCATACTCTCCCTGTTGTCGTGACTATGGCAACGGTCCTGCTCCGGCCTCTCTCAAGCCGACGGCTGCACCGGGGTTTCGGCGAACGTCCAGCGCTTATTCGCCAGGAAATTCCATATCGCCACCAGTATGATGGCGGTCCCCTTCGCGGCGTACCAGATGGGGCGGGGAGGATTGCCGTGCAGATGGCCCGTCAGCAGCAGAAACATCAGCGACATGATCAGGATGTTCAGACCGTAGCCCATCGTGTTCACCGCTACGAATTTCAGGTACTGCGTGTGCCTACTGGCCGCTCCCAGTCCGCGAAAGGTCCACAGACTGTTCCATATGTAGCCATTGGTCACCGCGACAGCAAACGACAGCGTGTTCGCGTAAAGCCAGTACATTCCGAAAACATCGATGAGCCTGCGAGAGATAAACACGTCGAGCAGCGCGCTCGAAGCGCCGATCAGACAGAACTTGACGAACTGTTTCGATCCCTCGCTAATAATAAACTCTTTAGCCACTGGCTTGCCTTATCTTCATCGTCTCCAGGACGCGGAGGCGATAGGCCTCTTCCGCACGCAAAGCGCTCTGGCGCATCTGGATAGCCTCGCGGTCTCTCAGGATATGGTAGACCATCGTCGCCATGCCGACACTGGCCCAGACCATCAGGAGCGGCCCGCGGGCGTAGTAATGGTCTACCATCCCGTGCACGAGTTTGTTTACCATCAGGCCTGCAGGCGCCCCGACAAGGGGGTAGAGTTTGTCGTTACGACTGAGTTTCTTCTGTGTCTTGTAGAGCATCAGAAACGTCACCAACTGTACGCCCACAAAAGCCAGTAAGCCGGGGACGCCTGTTTCGGCCAGTGTAATCCAGAAGATGTTGGTCGCATCGACCTCTTTGCGCAGTCCGATCCCGACGCCATAGAACGGGCTTTTCTCGAACTGCGTTCGGGCGTAATCGATCGTCTGGTAGCGGGCCTCGATATTGTCGCGTTCGCGCCCAAAGCCGGAGGCATAATCCTTCTTTTCCTGGGGCAGAAGGTTCCAGAAGAGAACGATGACGGGGATCAAGACGACCATAACCTGCAGCAAGAACCGAAATTTTCCGCGCAGGGCAATGACGACTGCGGTCCCAAATATGGCACCCAGCCACGATCCGCGCGACAGCGTAAAGATAAGGCCTGCCGTGATGATGACGGTAGCAAGGAAGAGGAATATCTTAGTTTTGCCTTTTTCGGCAGCCATCCATAACTCGATGCAGACGATCACGCCAAAGCCAAGCGATGAGCCGACACCGTTCTTGTGCAGGCCATAAATAAAGAAGTTATTGGCGATTAGCCCTGATAAAGAGAGGAAGATGCAGAGCGCGATGAGGAGGTTGAAACCCCAGAGCAACTGCTCCGGCTTCTCCGCGAAGTTCGCGAAGAGGATCGTTGCGAAGACAAAGTAGAGAATCATCTGGAGCATGGCCGTCATGACGGTATCCGGGTGCCAGTCGGCCAGGGAAGAGGCCATACAGACGGAAAGATAGAGGATAATGGGCAGGAGATAGGGCCCGAGTTTGATGCCGCGCTGCTGCGTGATGCGGCGGAAGATAAATACGGCCAAACAGAGGGCAAGGTCGATCTCCGCGATGGAAAAGCGCAACAGGCCTGATCCGTTCGAGAGGTCTTCTTGCAGCGGGGCTGAGGCGAAGGTCACCGCCAGGGCCAGGCCCGGAAACCGCCAGGCAATCGCCAGGAACAGGGAGCCATAGATGATTCCGTAGACGATCATTGGATCGTCCATGGTCAGCCCCGCCCCCAGTGCCATGAAGCAGCCCAGGATCAATGTCGCGACCACCAGCATAGAGGTGGATGTCAGTTTGAATTCGTTAAATTTCATAATTTGGTGCTACCTTCAGCGCAGCTTTGACCTGTTCTGATTCAGGCAGCGGGAGGGAGTGCGGCCTGCAGTGCGGCCGCCTGCTGCTGGGCCAACTCACGGATGCCTTCGTGCGGCCCCATCCAGAGATACCATTTCAAGATACGGCCCCAGAGTTCGATCTGAGGCTTCAGGTCGGCGCGTTTCGACGGTTTTACGACGGATACCAGGGACCAGATCGTCATCCGCAAGACGGCTCCGACGCACATGACGCCCCGATTGAGCAGTTCCGCTGCCGGACCGTAGTGCTTGCGCATGAAGCGCAGTTGGCTGCGATGGAACTCGCAGAACTGACGGTCTTTGATCGCCACACTGCTCTGCCCCCCGTAGTGGACTATGGTCACATCCGGCAGGAAAGCCACTTTCCAGCCATCTTTATGCATACGCAACTGCCAGTCGGTCTCTTCCGCATAGATGAAGAAGCCGTCGTCGAGCACCCCTGTCTTCTCGATCACTTCGCGGCGCACCAGAAACGCGGCGCCGCTTACGAACTCCACATAGCGCAGGGTATCGTGGTTGAACGCCCGGTAGTCGCCCCAGAGCGGACTGTTCGGAAAGGCGGCGACCAGCAGAAGGTTCTCGGCCACCACGCGCATCGGCGAAGGGAAACGATAGCAACTCTTCTGCAGAGTGCCGTCCGGGTTTTCGAGCCGCGGCCCCACTGCCCCGACATCAGGGTGCACATCCAGGAAGTCGCACAACGCTTTCAGAGCGCCGGGGTGCACAACGGTATCTTCGTTCAGTACGAAGACATGCTCGCCCTGACTGGCCTTGATCGCCTGATTATGGTTGGCGGCAAAGCCCATGCGGACCGTGTTACAGAGTAGTTGGACCTGCGGAAACTCCGCCCGCACCATCTCCGGGCTGCCATCCGTCGAGACGTTGTCCACCAGGATCGTCTCGAATTCGACGCCATGATCCACGTCATAGAGCGAATGCAGGCAGACCTCGAGCAGTTTGCAGTTATTGGTATTGACAAGCGAAATACTGAGTTTCGGCCCGGACATCTGTCGTACTCCTGAAGGCCCTGCCTCGATCTCGCCCCGCTTTGCAGGGGCTCCGGCGCTGTCCTCGGAGAACAGCGGCCCTGTGGCACAGACCGTGACGCATCGTTAGAATGGTTACTTGGTAAGACCCTTCGAGGCGAGTTCGGCGGCGGCCTGGTTGACGTTGTCGACCGCTTGCTGGGTGCGGCACCACTCGACGAGGGCGGGAATACCCTGTTCGAACGTCACTTTCGGCTGGTAACCGGCCACGGCGGCGATCTTGCTAATATCGCCATAGCAGTGGCGAATGTCGCCCTCGCGGAACTTCTTCGCGACGATGGGTTCGAGGCGCTTGCCCATACCGGCGATCAGCGCGTTGGCGATATCGAGAACGCTCAGCCGCCGCCCGGTCCCCACATTGAAATAGTCGTAGTTCATGCCGTCTGTCTCCATCGCCAGCAGGTTGGCCTGCACGATGTCGCTGACATGGGTAAAGTCGCGGCTCTGGAGTCCATCCTCGTAGATGAGCGGCGGATTGTCGTTTAGCAGGCGCGAGGTGAAGATCGCGGCGATTCCGGTATAGGGATTGGAGAGCGACTGCCGCGTGCCGTAGACGTTGAAGTAGCGCAGGGCCACGGTGGGAATATCGTAGGCGCGGCCGATAGCGATGCACATCTCTTCCTGATCGCGCTTGCCGGTGGCGTAGGGCGAGGCGGGCTGCAGGGGCTTCTCTTCATCGGTGGGCAGCGGAATCAGAAACTCGCCGGTTTCCAGGTCTTTCAGTTCCCAGATGCCTTGCTGAAACTGAGAAACCGGCCGAAGCTTGGGTGCAACCAGCTCTCCCCCCGGCCGTTTGTAACGGCCTTCGCCATAGATAGACATGGAGGAGGCAACGACCAGTTTTTTGAACTGCGCGCGGCGGGCGACCATGGCTTCCAGCACGACGGCGGTTCCGATGGTATTGATGTCCATGTAGCGCACGATGTCGTACATCGACTGTCCGACGCCGACGGCGGCCGCCTGATGGTAGACGACTTCCATTCCTTCGAGCGCACGGTCTACGGCGGCGCGGTCCCGCACATCGCCCTTTTGAAACTCGATCTCTTTGCTCAGGTAGGCAGGCGGCGTCTCCGTCGCTCCATGCACCTGGGTGTCGAGACTGTCCAGTACGCGTACTGTGTGTCCGCGCTCCAGCAGAGCGTCTACCAAATGTGACCCGATGAAACCGGCTCCGCCCGTGACCAATACCTTCATGACTACCGCTCCTCTTAAACTTGATCCGCTGCTGCATAGATATTAAAGGCCTAAACCCCCGATACCTTGGAGTACCCTGCATGTCAATTTTACCCTAAATCCCTAATTTCATTCTCGGGACGAACCGAGACCTCAATAGAGGACTATCCTCATGATTGTCCTTCTCGGTAAATAACGAGTTGGGTTCCCTCCACATGATGCAAACTCTTGCTCTGACCTAGGTCGTCCAGACATCGTTGAACTCCCGGGAACGCTCGGGTATAGTCATGCCACACGATCATACCGCCAGGAGCAAGCATCTCAAAAGCTTTCGCGGTATCGTTCACCACAAACTCGTAGTCATGATTGGCGTCGACAAAAATAAAATTCATTTTCTTGAAATAAGGAGCGGTGTCCAGAGTCTTGCTGTCATCATATATCTGGGTGATTCTGTCGGCAACTGGCAAGCCACGCCATGCGGAATTGATGACAGCGGTATCGCTTTCTTGCCCGACGTCGAGCGGAAGGTCTAATGTCCAAATATGCGTCTCATCCAGAGCATTCATGGCCATGCACAAGGTAGCCATTCCCGTAAAGGTTCCAAATTCGAAAACGGCGAGTGGGGCTACCAAGTGCACCAGAGTGCCGAGAACTATTAGATCCATCGGCGGTGACACTCCATAGCTCAGTGGTGCCATAATAAGGCTGACCTGATAAGGCTGTTTGATTAAGTCGAACACAGAGACTCTTGGCAGGGCCCCTTTCCGATGGATAAAATCCCAATCCAATGTGGTTTTCGCGATAATCCGCATGTAGAGGGAATTTCTGCTACATGGATTTGTCAATTTGTACGCGGATCGCATGCAAAGGTAGAACCGCATCAAACCGTGAAAATGTGAAAAGTGGGGCATGTCCTTCGTAAGTTTGATTACCACATCGAACTTAGTCTTACAACGACGCGTTTCTTACGCCCATCTCGAACAGTGGCCGTTGATGCCTGTTTCGAGACCGTCGAGGATAGTTACCCAATCTCGACAGAATGACTGCTTGCTGTAAGCCGTCGTTGTAAGATTAGGAGGTTTCCATGCACCCACAACCTACATTTTGCCCTAATCTCGACTGTCCGTCAAGAGGTCAGAAAAACCAGAACAACCTCCACGTACACGACAGCCTCAAAAACCGATGGCGATGCGACGTCTGCGAGACGACTTTTTCCGGCAAGAAAGGAACGCCTTACTACGGCCTCAAGACCGATCCCCAGATCTTCACCTGGGTGATCACCTTGCTCGCCTATGGCTGTCCCCTCCAGGCCATTGTCGCTG
>JBBQPO010000003.1:0-56415 GCA_038217285.1 Chthonomonadales bacterium | reverse complement strand
ATGGTATCAAAACTTACTTGAAACGCGAAGCGGGCCTCCGCGCCGCACAGTCTACCCTTAAGAAACTTAGGGCGGCGTTCATCTTCCTGAGCAGCACACCAGGCGCGGGGCATCTACGCGAAGACTTAACTGACGAGGCCGTAAAGTTCTGGCCTGTCTTTTCTTACCTGATCGTTTACGATCCGGGCAAGCGCCCGATTGAAATTCTACGCGTTCTTCATAGCAGCCGCGACATATCGGCTATCTATTCCCAAGACGATTGAGCGGCGAAAGAGAAAATCCGGTCTCACAAAAAGCTCGGCTGCGTAACGTGAGTTAGTAAGGTACCCAAAAGGAGAAGGCACATAGCCCACCTAACCTGGCGTAGCCAGAACCAAAGAAGGATTCTGACGGCGCAGTTATAATCTTTGTTGTGGTGTGCAATTCCACTCTTGACGAGGTGCTCCATGCCTGCACTCACCGAACGCTATGCCGAACAGATTTGCGGTGTTCTCTCCTGCTTTGACCGCCTGGTCATCACAGGTACCATACCGGGTGTCTGTTATGCCGACGGAATGTCTTCCTACCTGCGCTCACACGACATCCGCATCTTCGACTATCCCCGTTTTGCCGAGCCGCTGCGCGACGAGATCCGCCAAAACGCAGAGCGGGTCGCCCAAGAGAACGGCGTGGAAATCGAGTTCATCCGCGCAAGTGGCAGTTTTCGCAGAGAGGCCCGCATTCAGGAAATCCTCGCACAGCGGGGAGGGGCACCAGGACTGGTCCACATCTTGTCCGCGATGGAAGCCTGCCCTTCCTTTGAACCCTGGCACGATAAAAAGACGGGACGCACCTTCCTCAAGGGGCGAGAAGCCAAATGTCTGCACTACTACTTCTACTTCCTCAACGAGGAGTTCGGTCTGTGTTACCTGCGCGTACCGACCTGGGCGCCCTTCCGCTTGCAGTTTTACTGCAACGGACATAACTGGCTCGCCCGACAGATGACCCAAAAGAATATCTCCTTCCGCCAATCCGACAATACCTTCCTCCAGATCGCCGACATCAAGCGCGCTCAGGAGCTTTCGGATGCCTTCCCGGTGGAGCGTCTGCATCGCCTTCTGGACGACCTCGCCGCCCAGTACTGCCCGGCGATTGGTCACTTTCCCGAGAGCTACCACTGGAGCGTTATGCAGGTAGAGTATGCCACCGACCTCATGTTCCGCAAACAGGAGCAACTGCGTCCCCTCTATGAGACGCTGGTGCGCACCGCCATCCACGCCGTCAAAGCCGACAACGTCGCCACCTTTCTGGGGCGTAAACTCCACGGCAACTTCGAGGACGAACTCGGCAACGATTTCCACACGCGCATCGAAGGCACGCGGATCAAACACCACATGGGACCCGCTGCCATCAAGATGTACGACAAGCAGGCAATCGTTCTGCGCATTGAAACGACGGTGAACGACCTCACCTTCTTCAAACATCACCGGACGGTGAAACATCGCGACGGAAGCAGCGAACTCAAGCTCGCGCCCATGCAAAAGACGATCTACAGTCTCTCTCCCCTCCGCGAGATCCTCGTGGCGGCCAATCGCCGCTACCTGGAGTTTCTCTCGGAACTCGAGGATCCTTCGGCAGGTTTGCCGCAAGTAGAGAAGATCGCGGAAACGGTGCACAAAAGACGAGCGTACCTTTCAGGGCTTCAATCTCTTCGCTAAGGCCGATGTCGATCTCTTCACCGCATTGGTGCGGGGAGAGTTCGTGATAAGCGGTTTCAAGAATGCTTCGCTTCGCCCGCACCTGTCTGGTCTGACGGGAGCGCAGGTTTCGCGGATCCTCAAGCGTCTGCATCTGCATGGGCTCATCAAGAAAGTCGGGCACACTTACAAGTATTACCTCACCGCACTTGGGAAGCGCGCCGCACTCACGGCACTCAAACTCAGGGAGATGGTAGTCATCCCCTCTTTGGCCGGTGCTGTCAGTGAACCGAACTAACCGATTCATGCGCGTTTCGCGCGCAATCCAACTCCTAAGAAACTAAACAGAAACAGCATCCCGAGCAGGGATATCGCACTGTAGAAGCAGACAAGCCGTAGCCACGTCATTGCGTAAAGAGTTACGGAATCCAGTTCTCCAGAATTTGAGCAGGTTTGTAATCGTCCCAGCAGATGGCTGCGGGCGGGAGGCCGCCCAGGGAGGCGCGTGGAATTGCGCCAATGATTTCGCTGGCCCGGATGCCCGCGCCGAGGCGGTGGGCTTCGGCGAGGACGAAGTCGAAGATGGCGGGCAGGGGCGTTTTGTGGGGCAGGGTCAGGTTCATGGAGACTTGCGCGGTTCCACGGATCGGCAGGAAGAGGCCGAGGGCGCGTACTCCTTCTAGTTGCGGCAGGCGGTCGCGCTCCTCTCGAATATGGCGGGCGATGCGGCGGGCGACGGTCACGTCGTTTGTATCGAGGTCGATATTGTAGGCGACCAGCGGCCCGCGTGCCCCGAGGACGGCGATGCCTGCCGAGGGATGCGCCCGATCCGGACCGAAATCGGGAGCGCGTTCACCGGCCAGGCTCTGTCCGCCCAAACCTTCGAAGCCGCCGCGCCGCAGTGCAGGCAACGCGGAAGGTCGCCCCGCGCGCGCCGACCATTCGTACAGATAGACCGGCAGCATCAGTGCCTCTGCTATCCTCCGCCCCACACTCTCCGAGAGATGGACTGCTTCGTCCCTCTGCGCCTCGGCCACGACCAGATTCCCCCGGACGTTTTGCAGCGGCACAAAGGGCGCGACGTCGAGCGCGCCCACGCGAGGGTGAACGCCGGTATGCGTCCGTAGGTCGATCCGCGCCACCGCGACCTGAGCGGCGGCGAACAGCGCCTCCGCCACGCCCGGACCAGGCCCCAGGATGGTCATCACGCAGCGGTTGTGGTCGGGATCGGCCGAATAGTCGATCAGACGCACCTCCGGCACGGCTCGAATGGCGTCCGCAATCTCTTCGACGACCTCCCGACGACGCCCTTCGCTGAAGTTCGGCACACACTGGTAGAGCGTCACCGGTCCGCTCCACTCAGGATCGGCTCGGATTCCAGATTCGTCGATTCCAGCAGAGGGTTGTCCAGCAGGCCGTGCAGATCGGCGTAGCGCCCGGCGGTCTGGAGCAGTTGGGCGTGGGTGCCACGCTCGACCACCTCGCCGCCGTCCAACACCACGATCTGGTCGGCGTTCTGGATAGTAGAGAGCCGGTGCGCGATCACCAGGGTAGTACGGCCCCGCATCAGCCGTTCCAGGGCCTCCCGAACCAGCATCTCGGACCGCGTGTCGAGAGCAGAGGTGGCCTCATCGAGGATCAGCAGGCGCGGATCTTTCAGGACGGCGCGCGCGATTGCCACGCGCTGCCGCTGCCCGCCCGAGAGCGTAATGCCCCGCTCGCCCAGAACCGTGTCGTATCCCTTTTCGAGCGGCAGAACGAACTCCTCGACGTTGGCAGCGCGAGCGGCGGCTTCGATCTCGGCATCGGTTGCCGTCAGCTTACCGTAGCGAATGTTGTCCCGAATCGTGCCGTTGAACAGAATCGACTCCTGCGGCACGATCCCGATATGTTCGCGGAGCGCCTGCCTTTTTATGGCGGTCAGCGGCACGCCGTCGATGGTGATGTGCCCGGACTGAGGGTCGTAGAAGCGGTAGAGCAGCATTGCCAGCGTGGTCTTGCCCGCTCCGCTCGCGCCGACGCAGGCGGTCACCTTACCGGCCGGCAGTTGCAGGCTGAGGCCGCGCAGCACCGGCACCTCGGGGGTGTAGCCGAAAACGATGTTCTCGAAGGCGACGGTCCCGGCCATCGCCGGAAAAGGGCCTGCGTCCGGGGCGTCAGCCGGTTCGGGAGCGTCGTCGAGCAGGGCGAACAGGCGGTCGGAAGCGCCCATCGCGCGCTGAAGGCGAGAGAACTGGATGGCGATGGAACTCATGGGGCCACTGATGATGGTGACCGTCATCAGAAAAGCCAGCAGCGAGCCCGCCGAGAGGGTGCCGTTCATCACATTGCGCCCACCGTACCAGACCACGCCGAGCAGCACCAGAATAAACCCGGCGAAGGCGATGGTGCCGAACGCGCCTTCGAGGCGGCTGCTCTTCATGCTCAACTGGAAGACGGTATCGAGTTTCTCGCCGGTGCGCCGGTCCTCATGCGCCTCCCGCGCGAACGCCTTCACGAGTCGAATATTGGAGAGCGCCTCGTTGATGCCGCCCATCGCGTCTGAGAGCGCATCAAGGGAGGCGCGGGTCATCTTGCGCAGCCGCCGGCCCATGACCATGAACATCAGGACGACGCAGGTGAGCAGCCCGACGACCACGATGGTGAGCCGCCAGTCGATCACGACCGCCAGCGCGATGCCGCCGAACAGCGTCACGATGTTGCCGGCGAGGCGCACAAGGTCTTCCGTCAGGGTCTGCTGGAGCAGGCTGACATCGTTGGAGAGGAGCGAGGTGAGGTCACCCGAGCGGGTACGGTCGAAGAAGACCACGGGCAGGCGCTGGAGGTGGGCGAAGAGTTTCGCCCGCATCTCCTGCACGATGCGGTTGCCGGCATAGGCCATCACAAGATACTGCGCGTATCCGAAGAGAGCGCCGACCACGACAAGCCCAATCAGCAGCAGCGCCAGATGATCGAGCGTCGCCACATCGTGCGTCTTCAAAACGCGATCCAGAGCGCCCCGCGCCGCCAGCGGCAGCGACAGCGAGATCCCGGTCGAGACCAGCATCAGCACCCCGGCGAACAGCAGTCGCCCCCGATGCGGCAAGGCAAGGCGCAAAAGCCGCCGCAAAGCCGAAACCGAAACTTTCCCCCGCGTTTCCGGCGAACTGGAGAGAACCGAAGATTGTTGTTCCATATCTGTCTTTTACGTTGACAACGCCTGGAACAACGCCGCCCCGACGGAACCGAAAGGCGAAATGCGGTTTTGTTACGACGGACGGCTTAGAAGCCACCCCGCGGGCTTACGCCTGGCGGATCGTTGGGAAACGCCTTTTTGTTGACGGCGTAGGCCAGCGCCCCCAGCGTATCGCCCATTTTTGCGCCCTGATGGCATTTCAGACAGGAGGTCTTCATGGCCCGCACGGGCCGTGTCACGATTAGCCAGGCGCCCGCGTCCTGCTCGGCCCCCTGCCCCTTCATCAGTTTCGGTAAAGCCTTTTGCGCCGCCTTGCCCATCTCCCGCCTGACGTTCATCTGCTCTTCCGAAGCGATTTTGCGATCCCCATGATAGAGGTGACGCAGACTGTAGCAGACCGGCGAGATGCTCGCCGCCGGATTGGAGAGAGCCAGCGCCTCCGCCATCGGAGGAAAACCGCCTTTTGCGGTCGGGCTATCTGTTGCCGGCGTCGTAGGCGGCGGATGTCCCAGCTCCGAGCCGACCGACACCAATTTGCCGGGTATATGCGCGCAGTGGAAGAAACCGATAACGAAATCCCGGTGGGAGTTCTCAGCGGTCTTGAACAGATCAAGGTCTTTCGGAGTCGAGAGCACAAGCTGGCCTGCCACCAGATGTCCGCCTGCCGTAGGAAGGAGTCGCTCCATGCCGAAATTTCTCATGTCCTCCTGGAATCGCGGCTGCGTGATGCAGTCCAGCACCAGGGCGACTTTGAGCGGCGTGTCCGGCTTCTCGATAGACTGGCTGTGAGAGGAGGTCCAGAGCGTGACGCCGAGCAGCAGCGTCCCGCCCGCTGTCAGTACACTCAGCCTGTTCAGGGCAGATATCCGTACCATCGTTTGTGTGCTCCTTGAGATCCAGAAACGCCGCACGCGGTCGAGGCCGAAACAAGAGATTCTCTATTTCGCGCCCGACCGCGTGCGTTCCGCGTGTTATGCTGTTTTAGACGGAAACCGCTGCCGTTCGGTTACCTGGTGCCTACCGGGCCTACTGCCCCGGCATCATCATCGGCATCGATGGCGCCGGTCGAGCCAGTTTGTTGACGGCTTTGTATCGCGTCATCAGCTCCCGCAGATAGACCTGCATCTGTCCCGACTCGAAGTTGTCGAGATAGGCCTGCCGATCCTCCTCGGGAATGCCGGTGCCACGCTGCTCCAACTGAATGATATGATAGCCGAACTGCGAGCGTATCGGTTTGCTGACCTCGCCCGGCTTCAACTGATACGACGTGGTTTCGAACTCTTTGACGAAGACCGTGCGCATCTGTACGCCGAGTTCGCCGCCCATCTCTTTGGAGCCGTCGTCTTCGCTGCTCTCCTTCGCGGCCACTTCGAAGGTTTTCTTGCCGGCTGCGATGTCCGCCGCGATCTGGGTGATCTTCGCCAGCGCCGCATCGTCCGCCTTTTTCACATCCGCCGCAGACTGACCGGGCACCGGCATAGGCACCTTGATGAGAATGTGCCGGGATTTGAAGAAGTCATCCGGCGTCAGCTTGTGTCCCAGTCGCTTCTCGACGAAGTCCTTCTGAATCAGGGTGAACAGTTTTGCCTGCACCATGAAGTTCTTGCGCAGGGTGGTCCGGGTGACATGGTTCTGCGTCAGGAACTGCGCATCGGTCACGCCCTGCGGAATCTGCCCTCGTTTGCGCAGCAGCGTCAAAAACTGATCGATGCGCTTATCGACCTGATCGATGGTGACGACGACATCCTGCTTTTTCACTTCGCGATCCACCGCCTCGAACTCGAGCATCGTCTTCAGTGCGTCGCCCAACACCTGCGGGTTTTTCTCGCGCAGCATGGTCAGCACCTGGGATTTGGTCACCGCATAGCTGCTCTTCGGAACCGGGCCATAGAGCGACGAGGCGGCGTCCAGCCCGATGAGCTGCGCCACGGTCTGCTTAAACCCGTTCGGATTCTCCTGCTGAACGCGGGCAATCACCTCGCCGAAGGTGAACTTCTTGTCACCGATGCTGCCTACGACTTCGTTTGCGATCCCGCCAGGCACCAGTGCCAAGGCGGTTTTGACGGTCTTCGCCGGTTTGACGCCTTGCGCCTGCGTCGGGGCGATCACCGACGCGCTGCAAGCGGCCGCCAGCGCTGCGACCAGTCCGTATCCTATCTTCAACGAGAACTCCTTTCGAATGCCGCGTCCTTTTCGACGCGCATCCCTGTCGTGGTTTTTAAAAAACTTATACGACAGCGAAGAGGGACAAGAGGCTTCTCTTGTCCCTCTCCGCGGTCATCTCTCCTTTTAGCGCTGGTTGCTGAAGGTCGGGTAGAACTGCGGTGCGATCGACTCGAAATAGAGATCGGTCGAACTGGCGCGCGTACTGCTCCAGAAGACCCACAGCTTGTCGAGGAACGGATCCTTAAAGGCCGCGACCTGTCCTTCGCTCACCGCCGAGTCGGTCGGCAGAACCGTCTCGCCCGTCGTCTGGTCGCCCTGCTGAATCGAGGTGCTTATCTCATCCCCCCAGGCCACGCGATAGACCAGATTTCCGGAGTTACCGAAGTTCGTGGTTCCCGGCACATAGAAGTTGTAGTTCACTACGATGTGGCTGTTTTCGTTTGCCTCCGTGAAGTAGATACGTCCCCGCACGAAGTCTACCTCGTACGGTCCGACCGCGCCGCCACCTACCTTGGTGACCGAAACGGGCAGGATCTGCTGTGGGATCGGCAGGCCGTTCAGCACCGCAGAGCTGAGGCGAACGGGATAGGGCAGTTTGACCATCAGCCGCATGGACTTGTAGTAGATGGTCGATTTTGCCACCCCGCTTGGATCGCTCTTGCGATAGAGCACCCACATCCGGTCCAGGGTCGGGTTCGCCCCGTTCGGGAAGACCACCTGCGGCGCGGCGAGCAGTGTGCGCGGGTTGCGCCCCCTGTCGAAGACGACGACCGGACTGGCGTTGCTGCCGGACGACGTGATGGACGCCGTCGGGTTGAAGCCAGGTGCCAATGGTATAGCGCCGAAGTTTGCCACCTGAGTGCGGTCTATATTCGAATCGTCCCGCGAGGTGTTGAGTCGCATGACGAACGGAGTATAGCTGACCTGAATTCGATCTGCCGACCCTGGCGCGACCTGCGGGAAGCGGATCGTGCCCGAGCGCATATCGACCAGGATCTGCCCGCCCAGTGCGGAGTCGTAGATCAGGAGGCCCGACGCCTGATCGTACCTGCCGAGCTGCGCTGTGGTCTGCTTGGGCGCGGCCTGCGCATTGAGAAGCACCGGTGCGTTGCCCAGTCCGCCGGGGATCCCGAAGATCGAGATCTGGCTGGCCCCATCGACGACGGGATTCGCCGCCGTGGCCGCAGTGACGAGCGTACCTTGTGGCCCGGTTCCAAGCGCCCAGGCCGCGTCTCGCGCCTGGAAGGTGTTGGTGTTTCCGAATCGGGTCAATACCTCACCCACGACCTGCGGCAACGGCAGCAGGGTCAGAGAGCCGACCGGCGGATCGCCTGGATTGACCGGCGTGTTCCGGTTGATCTGGTAGCGACTGAGCAGCGTTTCCACGGTCTGGCGGCCTTTCAGCACACCGGTGAAGACGACATCGATCACATCGATCATCCGTATCTGGAGCGGATCGTAGGGATCCAGGATATGTCGGAAGACCGGGGCCGGATCGCTCTGCCACACCAGCGCGCCCGGTGTCGGGAGCTTGAGGTCGCCGAGCGGTTTGGCCGGGCTGCCGCCGTCTGTAAGCCACTCGTTATTGGTGAACGCCGCGCCCAGGTTGGTCGTGACCATCGCGTTATAGTAGATCGAGGCGTTCGACTGGTTGCCCGCGTGCCAGAAGGCATAGAGGAACTTCTGGGCGGGAGCGCCGTTTGCCGTCGGCAGAATGACGAGCAGCGGCTTCGGCGCCAGCTTGGTAAGCCCCGGATCGTCGGGCATAGAGTAGATCGGGCCGTTCGGTACGCCGGGCTTAAAGCCGCCGAATAGGCGCGTCCAGTGAAGGCGGGAGTCCCGGGTCTGGAACTGTCCGCTGTTGGCCTGTGTCAGCTTGTCCACCTGTCCCTGCCAGAAGAGATAGGCCTCCTGGAGGTTCGGGTTCAGGTTGGTGTAGCCCGAAGAGAAGTCGAGCGCTGGGGCTACCGCCGGATTCGTCAGCCGCATCGTGTCCACATTCGCGGTCCCCGGCAGGAAGGGGATCGTGCCCGACGGAGTCGAAGGGAACAGGTTGTAGACCGTCGTGTTGTCGTGCTGCTGCAGGAAGCCGGGGAGCGGCCAGCCGGGCAGGGTCCACCAGGCGGAGAGCGGAGCGCCCGATCCGGTGACACCCAGGACATTCCCGAAGTCGAAATCCCCGATGACGACGCTGGTGCCGGCGACCGCGCTATACGGCGCAGGCACACTGCTTACAGCCAGTTCATAAGGCGCGAACGACGTGACGAGTCCCGTACCGTTCGGGAAACCTGTCCGATTGACATGGTCGATATAGGTATCGTTGACGTTCTGGCGGCGGTTGGTGGGCCAATACATAAACAGGTTTCGGTTGAAGACGTTGGCATTGGTACCGGGCGCCATATAGACGGCCGGGATGATGTCGGAACCCGGTGGCACCGGGAGTTCCGGATGTTTGGGATCGTTCCAGATACCGAACGGATCGAGCATCGACAGGGTGCCGAAGGTGGGCTGACGAGTCAGCTTCGACTCCCGCACCGTCGTCGTCAGAACGAAGCCGGGATCGGTGTATCCTTCCGAAGGCGAGCCTGTCGGGCTGACGTTCAGAATGCCGTCATGGGGCACCGGATAGTTCTGCGTGACGCCCGCCGGTTTCGAGTAGTGGCTCAGCCACTCCTGCCACTGCAGCGGCGTGTTGTCTTCGAAGGCATAGACAGGCGCGGAGTAGGTTCCGACCGGCGTACCGAGCGGGATTGCCAGCCCGATACGGGGTCGCGGGAAGGTAGCATTACCGCTATAGGGTTGGTCCGGAATGGTCGCCACACGGCCCTGGGCATCCCCGACGCGGGGCTTGCCAACGGTCGGCTGCGGCTGAACGCCGTTGAACCAGCCATAGATGCCATTGGCCGGACTGTTCGCGGTCGGCAGCAGCGCGCCGTAGTTCTGGTTGGCCGAGTCGATATCGGCCTGAACCACGAAGTTATTGGGGAACGGCCACATCGCCCGCTCCGCGAACAGCGACGTCACCGGATTACTGGAGCTGCTGTAGTGGTCCAGAGAGGAGGCGACACCGGCGTTACCGACGCCCTGCGCGCCCGGCACGTTCTTGAACGGCACTGCATAGAGCGGGGGGATCGACTGGCTGTTGACCTGATCGCTGAAGAACTTCAGCGAGGCCGCCACGGCGGTATTCTCCAGACCCGACCGGATGTCGGTGTACTGCGACAGCGTACGCCCATCGATCTGAGAGAAGTTCTGCCCGAGCAGTTTGGCGATTCGCACATCGACGAGGTTGATGTTGCTTTCGTTGGTGAGCGTGAACGGTCGGAAGAACTCTCCGCCCAGAGTCGGCTCATCCCAGAAAGGTCCGGGTCCCGAGGTCATATTCGGCGCGAAGGGCACCTGGAACGAGCGCGCATTGTTCGGATCTGTCAGAGGCGTGTAACCTGTGCCGTGCGGCAGTTTGCCGAGATTCAGGGTGGTTTCCGCCACCCGCATCTTGACGCCCGGCGGCACCGCGATTCCGACGTCCAGAGCGCGCACCGCTTCGGTAGCAGCAGCGCCGCCCTGGCCGCGCGCCGTGTTGTACAGGACGCGTGGATCGTAGATGCTGCTCTGGCGCGGGGTACCCGAAGGCAGCGCCCGCACCGTGAGCCCGGCGATGTAACCGCCGGCAGGATAGACAGGTCCGCTGCCCAGCGCCGCCTGATTCCCGGTGTTGGTGATCAGGGGACCGAGGATGTGGCGATCATAGGCGTTCCCGGCCGTGGTGTCTCCCCGATTGACTCCGGACATATCGCGGTAGGGCGAGCCGAACGAGATGCCGTTGAAGGTATGGATACCATAGTTGACGTTCGCAGGCTGGTGAAGCGGCACCTTCAACTGCATCGTGAACGGCGTTTCTACCAACTGACGTGTTACCGCCGGATCGAGACCGCCCACGTATTTCGGACGGTTGAGCGCGACCAGACCGGCGACCGCATCCTCTCCCTTGGGCGACAGGATCGAGAACGCCGAGGTCGGAATGCTCGGATAGTCGAGCGAGTCCTGCCTATCGTTCGGGAACTGTTCCCAGGGCAGGGGGTTCATGACAGAGGAGCCGGTGACGGTCGGATTGGCGGAAGGCGACCACCCATGCCAGGCGGCTTTGCTCGTCAGAATCTGCACCGATAGTGTCCTGCCCCCCCTCTGGGAGAGGTTGCTGCGATCGAATATGAAGAAGGCGTCTTTTCTGTTGCCGGCGTTATCGACGGCGCTGTAGGTCGAAGTCGAACCGTCGGGCACCATCGGGAAGGGCGCATAGATTGCTTTAACCGCTGAGTTGGCCGAGGCGAACCCCGGAACGTTCTGCCGGTTGCCGTTGTTGATCAGCTCACCTGCATTGGCTGGCCGCACGCCCGGGTTGCCGTTGATCCCCGCGTTGATGCTGGGGAAGAGGCCGATGACGTTGCGGTTGGCAGCGCCGGTCATGTCGTTCATATTGGTGGTCCCGCGCGTCGTAATGGCGATAGGGTTCGTCACGGCGAAGGTGCGGGGCCTGCCGAGCGTGGCAAAGGAGGCCGGGAAGCCTGTCTGCAGACCCGTGTAGTCCGACTGACCAACAGAGCGGGCCCCCACGCTTGTGGACGGTTCCCCTGACTGCTCGAGCGTGGCAATGGCGGTAATACGATAGCCGCCCGAGCCGGGCACGAAGTTTATAACGCCAGCGGCGCCATTGGTGGCATTGGAACCGGGATTGATGAAAAACGCATACTTTGCGATCCAGGGATAGACGTTATTGTTGCGTCCGGTCAGCACGGAACTCATCATCGACGCGGCATCGTAACCGTAGATCGACAGCCCATCGTGCTCGCCTGGCGTCAGGATCGCCAGATCGTCCGGCCAGAACTCACCGGCCATGCCGTGAAGCGCCTGTGTCGTGGGGGGGACCGTGATCGGTGGGGAGGTCAGGACACCCGCAGAAGTCGTCAGGGTAAAGACGACCGTGATCCGTGGCGGCCCCGTGGCTCCGGGCGTATCCCGTGGCTGCGCATGGTAGACCCCAGCAGCGGCTACATAGACGGAGTCGCCCCAGTCTGCGGCGTACATGGTATTCCCGTTGATGATATTGCCGGAAGCCGGCAGCGCGGAGTTGGCGTAGCCGCCTCCTGCATTCTTGCGGTTCGCCGTTTTGCCTCCGGGGACGCGCAGCATCATCCTGTCGTAAACGGGATTCCCAACGCTATCGAGCTTCGGGAAAACGTCGAGGACACGCATGTCGATGCTGAGCGCGCCCGGCCCCAGAGTAGGCTCGACAGGCTCGCCGCTCCCCAGGGTTTCCCCCAGACCGTTGATGCCTGTGCCGAGGCCGTAGGCGCGGAGCTGTCCGCCTTCATCGCCTTCGATGATCAGGCCGTTCACGAGGGAGGCCGCCGCGATGCGCGACTGCTGCACTTCGTAGTGGTGCCAGATCTGCCCGAGCAGGCCGCCTCCGAGCGGTCCAACGTTTCCGGGATCCGGTCGGGCGGCCAGCCCGAAGATCGCGCCGGAATCGTCTGCGAAGACCATGGCAGGCTGTGTGTTCGTTGTCTGCACGAGCGTCGATGCGTCGCCCAGCAGCCCGGTCAGCATGGTTGCGATCGGGGAGGCGGAGGTCGCAGAGCCCGTACTCGTCGTGCCGGAGGCGAGGAGCGTACCGTCGAACGCGTTCAGTCCGATGATGGTGCTGTTGCCCTCCAGCACATAACAGAAGTCGTTATTGACGGCGGGGCTGCCCGCGAAAGCGCCGCTGGCATTGAGCGCACCCTGGCTCAACAAAACAGGCGCGGTACCATTGAAACCGGGATCAAGAGGGGCCGTCGTATCGTCGTTCGGATCTGCGAAGGGCGGATTCGGCGTATTCGGATAGACCCATTTCAGCGGGTTGATCGTCGGCGGAGTTGGGGCGATGACGGGCGGGACTTCCTGCACGGCATACGCACGCCCCTGGCAGGTGAAGTAAGCGTAAGGAATCGCCGCGCCGTTCGGCTGGAAGATCGCGACCGTGCTGAGAGCGCCGCCGAGGCCGGAACTGTCCAGGGCGGGATAGACCCAGTTGCGTCGATCCTGCCAGACCACTGTGGAGGTCTTCGGGTTGTAGCTGACAAGAACGTCGTGCGGCGCGTTGATGGCATAGAGGTGACCATCGCCGCCCGGTACCAGAATCGGTTTCGTTGTCAGGCCGGCCGCGATATAGTTCGGATCGTAGGTGAGCGAACTCGCGATGGTCCCCAGATCCGGCTCGTTCGCGATCCGGTTGGTGCCGATCAGATTATTCGCATAGTAGGCGTCGGCGCCGAAGTGCGGCCAGGTCCAGATCCGCTGCGTCGTACCGAGCACGGCGTTGTTCGCCGGGTCGAAGTCGCCGCGTCCCCCGGCATCGAACGCATAGACGTGTCCGTTCAGGTTGCCGATGACGAGTATCTGTCCGCCTGCCGGATTGCTCGGGTCGTCGATAATGACCGGCGAACCGTTCATGCCACCAAAAAGCGGCAGATGGGTATCGCTGCGCACGACGAAGTCACCCGCCTGGCTCGGATTCGGCACGATCTCGCCGTCGTAGTGGAAGAACGGATCTGCAATATCCGCGCCCCAGACAGGAGCGGGATACGTTCCCAGTACAAAGTTTTTGTAGTTCGGATCGTGATCCTCGGTCGGGAGCTTGTTGGTCGCCAGTTCCGCAGGCGTCAGCGGGCGGTAGGAAGGATAGGTCCAGTAGTTCTGCGTCGTCTTCGCCGGGCGAGTGCCGACCGCAAAGCGATCCCCTGCCGCGTCGAACGCATAGACATGGCCCAGAGTCTGCGCCGCCGTCGTGGTCATAAAGTAGACCATGGTCCGCGTGTTGCCGTCACGGCACCGAACATTCGCGATCATCGGGGAGGCCGAACTCGTACCCGTGGTGTTACCGGCATCTGCGGTACCGACATAACGCCAACGCACCTGGTCGATCGAGCGCCGGAAGCCATCGGAATCTCCGCCGAGGACATTGCCGTTCTGGTTGTCGAGACAGTAGAAGACCGGGGCCGTCACCGTCGCGGTAGGATCCGCGATAAGCGGGTTGCCGGGGCTGATAGGCTGTGTCGGATCGACCGCGATAATGAGATTCGGGTCGGCCACAACCTCTTCGCGGGCGAAGAAGATCAACGGCTGGATATCTGCGATAGGAGTGCCGCCGACCGTTTTCAGAATCTTGTTGGTACCGACGACCGGACCGAGGATACGCCCGTCGGCGGCGATGGGACCCAACGCGAGGGTGCCGGCGAGATGCGCCACGAAACGTACCGCGTCGGCGGTCACCACAGGCGCAGCGCCAAAGACCGGATCGCTCGCGCCCAAGTAGGTGTCCGGGGTGACGCTATAGATTGTGACCGTGATCTGATCCTGGGGGTTCGCAGGGTCAAAGGGAAAGACCGGGAGGGCATTGCCGCCGCCCTGAACATGGATCCAGCCCGCCTGATTCAGAGGAACCTCATAGATACGGCTGAATGTCGGATTTTCCGTGTTCGCCTTGACGATGTTTCCATTGACATCGACGGTGTTCTTCCAACTCACGCGAACAAAAGCGCGGTTGACGTTGGGACGGATGACGCCGACGTCGTTGGTGCCGTCGCCCGGCGAGTAGATGTCGATGCCGTAGTTGCCTTTTGGCAGATTGTACGTGCCGGTCGAATAGGTGGACCGGGGGTTGGGATCGTTCACCAGCGCGGTCTGTACGGCATTGTAGACGTAGCTGGGCGCGTAAGGCATCGCCGCCAACTCGCCGGGACTGGCGGGGCGGGTCGTATTGGTGTTGGGATCCTGCACCGCAAAGTCGTTGTGGGTGGCCAGCACGTAGGCGTAATCGAAATTGTAGTTCTGAGTGGGATCGTTCCCTCTAGAGAAGCCCCCAAGCGGAGAGCGGTAGTCGTTCACGGACTGATCCGCCGGCGTCAGTGGCAGCGCCCAGCCCGCCGTCAGGTAGCTATGCGCCATCTGCTGCGGATTGAGGCCCATCTGCATCGCGTATCCGGGGGACGTTCGAACGATATTGTTGTTCGTGTCCTGGAAGTTTTGCGGATCTGAGGCGCTGGCGTTATCAACGACGACGGTAGGCAGCGTGGTCGAGAAGCCGTTGGTGAGGTCGAGAGTGCGAGGAAAGACCCACTTGCGAACGGCATGCCCTGGATTGTTGGCCACGTTATTGAAGTCGTTTGCGCCGGTACGCAGAGGAATCCCGGAGACCGGCGCGCCGGTAAAGCTGACGTTGCCGCGGTCCAACAGCCAGTCTACACCGTCGAACACGGGCAACTGCGCCTGTGCCACTCCGGTTCCCAGCGCAAAGAAGAGCGCAACGAGTGCGCCCAGGCCGGTCTTACGGAGCAGAAGCGTGCTTCTATACCTCATGGAATTTCCTCTTATCTTCGTCTCATTAGGCCGAACAAACGATATTCCTCGCTCCCGCGCCTCTTTTCTACAGGGAAAAGAGGCCGGAAGCAGGGACTAAAACGGTCGGTCGCTGAATGTCGGCTGCTCGAGCAGGCCGGTACTGGTTCCGTTGGTTCCCACGCCTATCTTACGCTGTATGACGTTAGGTATCGGGTTCGTGGGCGTTGCCGGCAGAGCCGGGATGGTCTCATTGGGGACCACCCAGGCGATCGCGCTAATCGGATTCGCGCTCAGCACATTGAAGTTGTTTACGACATAGTGGCGCGCCTTCGGCGAGCGATAGCCTCCGTTGAGGATAAAGTGACCGCCATCGAGCCAGTAGTAGTAGTCGCTGCGCACCTCGACCACTTCGCCGTGCATCTCTCCATCGATGATGTTAATCGGATTGCCGAATATCTCAAAGATGTTGTCGCGGCCGGTATAGCCGTTCGTGATCAGGTAGCGCGGATAGAACTTGTTGGTTATCTGGTCGTAGTCGGACTGCTCCAGCTTCTGAATGCTGTTCGCACGCAGTTGGCGGCCCGTCATATAGTAGTAGTCGTCATTGGAGAGCGACCACTCTATCACGGCTTCGCCTGCAAAGGGCCCGGTGCCCGGCTTCAGAACATAGACCCCGTTGGCATCGGCCAGCGCATAGTGCAGCGAAGGCGCGGACAGATTGAGGGGATTCGCCACGTTGAACTGCTTGAACCAGCGCGGATTGCTGATGGTCTGCCGCCGCAGAATCATCGTTCCTGTGCTGTCCGGATAGACGATGCTGTTGATGAGCGCCGCCACATCGCCGTCCTTGCCCTGTCCGGCAGGGGGATACCGTTTCAGGATCATCAGCGAGCCGCCCGGCCCTTTGACATCGTTCGGATTCGTACCGACGTTGCTCGTGGCCGGATCGAGTGAGGAGCCCTGGCGGACATTGTCCACCGCCGCAACCATGTAGGTGCGGAAGACGCCGTTCTCGATATTGCTGAACTGCTGTATGGTTCGATAGCGGAACGCCTGATTTTGTTCCCCATAGGACCGTGTCGTGAAAACAACCTGTCGCTGCATGACCGGATTCGTGCCGTCGCTGCCCGCCATAACCACCGGTGAGCCGTTTATGTCGTAGATGTCCACGACTTCGAGGGAGCGGAAGTTGCCGCTATCCGCGATGATATAGTGGATGGCGAACCAGATCCCACCCGCGCCCGGTGTGTAGTTATAGGTGGCATTGGAGACAGGGCTGGTAAAGCTCAGGGTTCCTGTGCCGCTGGTGGTATAGGTCTGAATGTCGGTCGGCTGGTTCAGGACGACCGGATCGTTGTCGCGCAGGAAGCGCAGATCGTTGCTCAGTCGGCTCAGCTCCCAGGTGACGATTCCGCCCTTGTCCAGTTCGACCACACGGTTGTTGCCGGTATCGGCGACCAGGAAGTCGTTGAGCGTGTAGCGGTGCGCCATGGCGGGCCGTGAGAGCGAGATCTTCTGTGAGGCGATCTGCGCGCTGCCCTGTCCCAAGCTCTGAACGAGTCTCAGCGACGATGTCGCGTCCACCGTCCAGGAGGCGCGACCGGGACGATCGACCTCGATCAGGCGATTGTTGTCGGCGATGAGCGTCAACTGATTGTCCAGAACGGCCAGTCCCTGAGACGTTCCGACCGCGACAAGCCCGGTGGTCGCCACCGGAGGACTGAAGATCGGCTGCTGAACTGCCAATCCCTGGAAAGTCAGCGCGGCCGTGGCTGTGACTCGGCTGGTGTTGTCGTCCTTATAGACAGGGATCTGCCCGCCGTTCGGACTGATCCCGGCAAGATCGACCGAGACTACCTGCCCGTTCGTCGAGCCGTAGTAGAGGGAGTTGCCGATAATGCTCGGGCCACTAGCGGGCTGGAGTCCGGGGAAGGGCTGTGATGTAGTAGGGTCAATCGGATTCGACCCCGACCACTGCGCAGGATAGGGGAGCCCCGGATAGAGATTTTTCTTTATGTCGAAATTCAGCGGAACGGTCATCCACCAGAGGACGTTGTCCAGGATGCCGAACCCGGTCTGACTGTTGACGATCGGGCCAGCGACCAGCGTGTTGCCGCTATAGACATAGATCGGCAGGGCGGTATTGAAGGAGTCCGGGCCCCGTGCTCCCGCCCCGCGGAAATCCGTGATATGGATAGTGCTGCTGTTATGGTCGACCGTAAAGTTGGTGTTTTCCACCAGCGTGATGAATTGGGGGCCAAGGGCCGTTGAGTTGACAAGATCGGGCTGGCGCAGGGTCACTCCAGGGGGAATGATCGCTGGCGTTCCATCGCTTTTCTGCACGGTAAAGCTGGTGTCGGGATTGGCCTTCAGCGCCATCACGACCAGCGCATCCGGGAAGTTCTTCACGGCCGCCGATACGTTAGACCGAAGGTGGCAGTAACCGGTCACGTAGACCACGCCGTTGGCGTAGGCAGGCGAGCCGATCTGTTCGAAGTCCGTTACATACACGTCGGGCCCAGGCACAGGCACTGTCTTCGGAGGAAAGAAGGTGTCGGTATTGTGCATACGGCCAGCCAGGCCACCTGCGCCGATGTTGAAATCGTCGTCGGGCGCGTTGGCATTGAACATCCAGGCGAGTTCGGTGTTTCCCTTCCGCTGCCCAGTGTCAAGGAGACTGTTGCCGAACTGCTGATGGTAGGCGTACAGCCGATCACCGCCGGGATAGTCCCCTCCGCCCATAAACAGGTAGTCCTGTGGGGAGAGCGTCGGGCTTCCCAGCAGGCGGATGGCAGCCGGATTGGGCGGGTTGGGCCGGAGAGTATTGGGAATGATCGGTATATCGCGGTGGCTGAACAGGGTCATCTCGTTGAACGTCGGACGACCTCCGGGGGGGCCTGGCAGCGGGTCGGCGGGCCAGTCGAGCGTATAATCGGCGCTGAAGGTATCTCCGGCGTTGATCGGCGCGCTGATGTTCACCACGATGTCGCGGCTCGGCGGAATGGACGGGACCGGGGGGTTCACGTACTGAACCGTGAAATCGGTCAGGTAGCGCAGGCGCGTCATCACTCCGGCGGCGCTGCGCTGATAGACGACAGGCCGCAGATCGACGCCGTTCGCAGGAGGCGCCGTCAGGTACCACGGCACATGCAGGCGCTGCCCTTTAGGCGAGAACGCATTGAGTGAGGCGGGAAGGGCCTCCAGCGGCTCGCCCTTCGTGCTGAACCAGACGCCTTGCACAGTACCCGCGCCGGTATCTGTGTTCACGGCGGTCCGCGTGGGCACATAGATCATCTTGTCGAGCGCACCGGTACCGTCGTCGCGCACATAGCCGGTCGTCAGCGAGCCGACGGGGTTCGGCATGCCCTGAACCGGGCCTCCCAGTCCTGCCTGGGTGGAGGGCGCGACGGTCTGGCCTATGAGGGCGCCGCTGGTCTCCCTAAAGATGTCGTTGCCGGTCAGGGGATCGATCGCCGCAACATGCCAGTGATGATTCACGTCGGTTCCCATCTGATTCCAGAGGGTGAAGACGACGCCATCCGAAAACGCCGGACTGGGCGCCGGCAGAGTGTTGCCCAGCACCGCCGTTATGTCTCCGGCCAGATCGACAGGAGTGTTGTCGGGCGAGGAGTTGCCCCAGACCATCGGCGAGAAGGGCGCCAGGACTCCCCCGCTGGTGGGAAAAGCGTCGAAAGCCAAGGTCGCGCCGAGACTGGTCGTCACCATCAGGATATCCTGCGGGATGCCGGTAGCCGCATTGACGACCGAAGCGATGGTAGGCGTGGAGATCCGAGTGTCCGCCTGGGTGTTCAGCAGGCCAATGAGAGGGGTCTTCCATATCTCGTCGTAGGGCGCGCCGTAGATAAGGTCGGGAATGCCGTCGTCGCGATTGCCGTCGTCGTCAAGATCCTGCTGCGGGCTGGCGTCGTAGGCGTGCAGCACATTGGCGCCGTCCACATAGAACACGACGCCTTTATGGACGATGGCCCCGGAGCCGAACAGGAGGTTGGGAGGCAGCGCAGGGTTCTGGGCGACCGGGGGTATGGTGGCAAAGCGCGGCCCCAACTGCGTACCGACGTTCTCCTGGGTGCTGTTCGTGCGCCGTGCATTCACGCCGCCTGTCGGAACCGAGCTTGTCCAGGCGATAAGGTTGTAGGCGAATTTGAGGTCGACCGGTCGTGCGGCCAGTGAAGCCTCACCGCTGGCGACGGCGCTGTTGCCGCCCTCGCCCACATCGACGCCGCCGACATAGGCGTTGATACCCGTCGCGATGCCGCCGGAACTCACCACGATATGCCCGGCGCCGTAGTCACCGGCCGAGATGTAAGGCAGTTGGCCGCTGGAGGTGCCGGCCCAGATGACCGGAACCAGCACACGCGGGTTAGCCAGTCCGTTCACACCGCTGAAGTTGGCCGTCAGGCCCTGATGCGCGTGATGCGTGTAGGCTCCCGTATCGTACTGCACTCCGGCCGCGCCGAGCGACAGCACATCGACCGGGGAGATAGCATACGGGAAGTTGATCAGCGGATGGTGTTTCGTTGCCGGCGTCGGCAGGGCGTTGGCCGGGATCGCGGTCGCGAAACCGAGATCGACGACAAACTGCCCGCCGCCGTAGCTGCCGCCGTTCTTCAGGTCGAAGTTGCCTTCGTCCTCCAGCCAGACTGTGCCGCCGCCGTCCACATAGCGGCGCAGCTTCTCGCGCTCGTCCGGTGAAAACTGCGTCTGGGGGTTATGATAGGCCATCAGCACCACATCGAACTGCGCCAGATCACTGGTGGAAGCGGTATCGAGGTTGACCTCCCAGTAGGCGCCGAAGTTCTTGCTCAGCGGCTGCCCGATGCGGAAATCTATCCCCTGCGGGGTGTTGGCGAAGGCCGGATCCGGCGTGGCTCCGCTGCCACGCTGCTGCCAGCGGTTGTAGATATCGCCTGTGATCGTCGTCGGGGCCATCGGGTTGACGAACTCCCACCCGGCAGGCTTGAGGTCCGTGCGCCGATCCAGGATATAGAAGACGTGCGGCGTGACATTCTCTGGTCCGCCGCCCACTCCGGAAGCAGCGCTGCTGACCAGCACACAGACCTTGATCTGCCGCCGCTCACTGGCGTAGCTATGGGTATCCGCATGGGCTGGCAGCAGGTTACCGGCCAGCAGGGTCAGCAGTCCCAGTCCCGGCATCAGCATGCGGAGCGGGCGGATCTTATTTTTCGCGTTGCGTCTTATCTTCATTCTCTTACCTTCGTAATCCCGTCATTTGACGAACTCAGGCTCAATGCGTTACGGTACCAGGGGATGATCGCTATCCCCGAAATAGAGCAGGCTCGGGCAGACCGGCTGCCGCGGCGTGGGCGGCAGGATCTGCATGATACCGGCGGGCCACCAGGCGGTCGCTGGCGTGAATTTCGAGCGCAGCGCTCGACCCTGCCGCAGAACAGCGGCATTGCCTGCCGTGGTCAGATTCACATCGGACGCGTGCTGGTAGGGCATCGCCAGCGCCGGATCGTAGAGATAGCGCAGGCCGCGCGTGATATGCTCCGCCGCCTCCAGCGGGGTGCGGAAGTCCTTGGACCGATCCTCGCCGTTGTTATAGGTGCAGAGCACGGTCGTGGCGTCGTGTACCGCCAGATGGTCGTCGGGTATGCCGACATTGCTGGAGCCGTAGACGGTCGGGATATAGCCCCATTTTGACATCCAGGCCGCCTGATCGCCCATCGACGCCGTATAGTTCTCCGAGATCGCCCCGAAGATCGTGAGGCGCACATCGGTCGGCTCGTTGTAGAACGGATAGACGTCCTTGGCGGCCTTGTCCGCCGCACTGTCCAGGATCTGACCGCTGCTGCCGATGCTGTAGGAGGTGCGTGTACCAGTCCTTAAGAAACGGCTGCGGGTATCTTGCGGATTCTGGTTGACCGAATAGCCCGGTATGATGAAGAACGACTTCTCCTGGGCGTACATCGCTGCCTCGATCCGAATGTCCATCGGCGCGACGACCGCACTGGAGAACAGATAGTCGGTAGAGCCGCCGGATGCCAGCAGTTGCGCGGCGTTTTGGTCTTTCTGCACCCGCAGAATGTTCTCGAAGCCCGGCGCGCGGAGAAGCGTGTTGAACAGGCTGGTCGTCGGATCGTAATAGAGCGAAGCGTTGCCGGGATCGCGCAGCAGAAAGGCGCGCATGTCGGCGTTGGGTGTCGACTGACTGGCGTCGGGAACGACCACGCCATTGATGATCCGCGCTCCGAGCGCAAAGCTGTCGGTCGGCAGCGACGGATCTTCGTTGAACTGGTACGGCGCGGACCCACCTGGGTGAGCATTATCTATGACATTCAGCACCGGATTTATCAGCAGGTTCATGGCGGTCGGGCCGTCCAAACCGCGCTGGCGCGTCATCAGGAAGATCGGGCTGGCGTTGTTACCGACCTTATAGGAGATGGGATCGACACCCCAACGGAAGCCCAGGTCGAAGGGCTGGCCCGGCCCCAGATTCGTATCGAAGACACCGTCTACGGCCGGATCCGAATTCCAGACCTGGGTCTGGTTCTCAGGCGTCATGAACATCGTGGTGTTGACGCAGACATAGTCTTTCGCCAGGATCGAGCAGGTCGAGCCGCGCTCCAGCGTCGGTACGCCACCGGTCACGTAGCCGTCGGCCTTGAGCAGGTTGCCCTCGATATAGGTAGTGCCGCCGGAAACAAGCGTGATATGGACGCGGCCCAGGTGCGGAACCGTCAGGTCGGTCGGATTGGTGACGCCGCCATAGTTGCCTTTCACCCGCAGGTTGCCTTCCGCCATCACGACCACGTTGACTCCGTAGGAGTTCTGATCGGTGAACGGATTGCTATAGCCTACAGGCGTACCCGCCGTGCCTTTCGGCTCATCGCCGAGGTGCGGCAGGGGCGGCAGTTGGTAGGGAGTGCCATCAGCAAAGACATAGTTGTTGCGTTCGTCATCGGCGAGCGGAATATCGATCACCTGGCCACCGTTGGCGGTGATCGGCGTTCCATTCGGCTTGCGGAAAACCTCTCCGTCGCTGCGCGTGAAGATAAGGTGGGTGCCCCGTATCTCCAACTGCACACCCGGCGGGCGGTAGTTGGGGCCCTGCCAGGCGGAGTTCGGAAAGGCGTGGGGATCGAGCCAGTCGGCGCGGAGCGAGTAAGCGCCGTTGACACCCTGTGACTCATGCTGCAGATCCTGCGGATTATTGATGTAGATGCCGCGTCCCCAGCCGAAGGAACCGGTGTTCAGTTGGCCGACGAAGGTGCCGGAATCTCGGGTCAGCGAGCGGTAGCGCAGGACGCCGGTGCCGTCCACCTTCGTGTCCATCAGCATAGGGTCGAGGCGCGGAATACCCCGGTTGAAGCCGATATTATCGGGAGCGGAGGAGCCGTCACGAACCAGGCCCAACAGCGTACTGAAGCTCGGGCTGCTGCTGGGATAGATCGGGTTGACCGTGCCGGTAAGATCCAGTTTAGTGTTCACGAACACCTGAAGGTCGTTGTCGTTCAGGATGCCGTCATTCGCCGGATTATTAGGGTCGCTATTCAGGTCGCGGGTCGGCGCGAGAGAGAACGCACTGGAAGTCAAAAACGTCTCTGCCGCCGCCGGATAGGACTGGCGCGGACTGAGATAGATAAAGGTGTCGCCTCCAACGCGGACAGGGCCGTTGAAGCGGCTGGAAGCGCCGAATAACACCTCCCCATTGTTGATGCCATCCTTCTGATGCGCGGCGATGGTCGGGTCACCGATCACGGTCGGGGGATCGTGCTGACCGTCCACGGGATTCTGCCCCGCAACAGCGGCTTCCATATGCGGCGTACCGATAAAGTTCTCATAGGCGGTGCGGTCTTTATTGGTGACGAAAAAGAGATAGTCGGTCAGGCCAAGCTGGACATAGGCGACCTGTTCCCGGCGCAACTGCGGCGGCAGGCTGCCGCTCTGCACGAAGACCGTCGGATCGACATCGCCCTGCGAAATATCGCCGGGCCGTCCGACCGCTTCGATGCGCAGGTACTGGCTGCGCGGATCGTCGGCGCGGGGCTCGTAGACCACCCGCACCAGCGACCGACCGCCGTTGAAAAAGACACGCGTGAAGCCCTGCGACAGCCAGCGGAAATCCGGATCCGTGATACCGTTGGGAGCGCTCGCACTGGTGAAGGGCGGCGTCGGGGCCGGACGCCAGTCGGCGCCCTCTTCACTGTAGGTCAACTGATTGACACAGTAGTTGATGCCTGCCTCGGAGAAGGACTGCGAGTTGACCGTCTCTTTGCTGCGCGAGGCGGCGTTCAGGTTCCGGGCGATCTGCACGACGAACAGGCCGCCGATGAACAGCAGAATGAACAGTATCGCGAGGGCGACGATAAGCATCTGGCCGCGATGCGCGCGACGTGTTCTATAGTGGCGAGACGATCTCATTTGAATTGTCCTGGGTTGCGTTTCCATAGCGTGAATGCTCCCGAGCGGGTCGCCGGATACGTTCTGTACCCGGCCCAGAGGCTAGTGCTGCAAATTGCGAACTTTGACCTTGTCCGAAAGCGAGATGATCTGCGGCTGACCGGAACGCGCGTCGTAGAGGCGGACCTCCAGGGCAACGTTCATCAGGTCACGAGTCATATAGTCGACTTTGACGACATCGTTCGGCCGGATCATGGTGAAGGAGTAGCTGACCTCCACATTGTCGGCAGGAAGGTTAAATCCGGGGTTCGTGAGATCGGCCTTCAGATTAGGCAGCAGCAGCTTGTAAAACTTGCCGGCCGCTGGATCCTCACCGACAGCGACTTCAGTCCCGTCTCGGAATTTGAGATAGCCCAGAAAGAGGGAAGGATCGGTAGACGCCTGCGGATTGCTGTTGTTCTCATAGTTGATCTGGTACTGGTTCGCGCCGATCGCGACGTTGCTGTTCGAGAGCGAGGCAACACGCGTATAGCGAATTCGGTAGCCATAGTGCGGGCCCGGCACCTGATCGGGCCCATAGACCAGTTCACTGCCCGGGACGATATGCACATCCCCATACCAGGGCGCATTCTTGTCTAACGGTGAGACGGCGCTCGCCGGGTTCAGCCCTCCGGGCAGCGTGGCCCGCAGATCGATATAACGCCGCGTAGGATCGTTAAGGTTGACGATGAGCGGACTGTAGCGCTGCGGCACAGGATCGTAAGGCTTATAGGGCGCGGCCGGCGCCGGGCCAACGTTGACTGTCACTCCATTCGTGTAGGCGAAGTTGATGATACCCTTGTCGGCATTCACCGTAAAGCCGAACGGAGCGGTCAGATTCGTAAAGGCGCCGGTCTTCGGATCAGGCTGCGGCCCTACGTCTGTCAGAGCGCCGGGAACGGCAGGCGGCGCCGTTGCCGCAGGCACCGAAAGGGCGAAAATACGCGTATCACCGCTGTAGGCCCCGATGGCCTCGTAGTAGGTCAGCGGGTTCTGTTTAATAGGATCCGCGCCACTGGGGGTGCGATAGACGACCACGCGATAAGGGCGCGTCCAGTGGGCGTACTGGGTCATGTAGGTCGGCGACTGCGCGAGAGGCGTCTCGTTGCCGCTATTGTCCAGGCTGGTCGGAACCGCCACATCGTTCTGCACAAAGGTCGGCTTGAAGACAGCCAGCGTGCGCGCATTCGGCTTATCGGCACCCCCCGGCGACGTCTGGGGCTGTCCGTTGTTGTCGTAATAGATGATCGCGTTCGTATCCGGGTTGCGGTCCAGCGCGAGCATATCCACTTTGTCTTTCGGGAACAGGGAGACAGAGAGCGCCGCCCAGTTCTCCCAGATCTCGCAGACACCGTCGTTGTTCAGATCGCGCCAGCCTTTGACGGCCCAGAGTTTGCTGGTACCGGCAACGCCACCTGCAGGCGAGTTGTCGTAGAAGAAGTTCGGGTCGTGCAGGCGCAGCGTATCGCCAACATTATTCGTCACATTGCCACTCGCATCGACCGTGTGGAACAGGCCGAGGTTGGGCACATACTTTGTATTCGGAGTCGGATTGATGACGTTCGGATCCTGAATATAGGCCGTGACTTCGGCGCGGTAGAGCGTATAGCGATTGCTGAACGTGTTCTGTTTGTCCTCGTACTGATTGCTGTAAGGAACGACCGGCAGCCCCGTCAGGCTGTCCACCGCATTGTTCGTAAGCCCGACGAAGACACGGGTAAGGATGCGTCCAGGGGCCAGCGGCAACTGGAAGCCGCTCAAGCCGGGCGAGAGGCTCGGATCGTAGATCGGCTGATTGGTCGTCGGGTCGATCGGCATCGCGATCGGATTGCCCATCGCATCGTAGGTGTATGTGCTCTGATCCAACTGCCGCGCCGGCGTGACCGCTTCGAGCATCGCGAACGACACGGGTTTGGTATACTGCTTGCCATCGAACTCGGGCAGCCAGAGATTGATTTCCGAGCCGATGATCGTCTGTCCCTTGCCGTTCACCTGCGTCGTAATGGCGTTGTCGTAGATGGTATCGGCGTTGGAGAGCAGCCCGATCAGATTGCTCAGGGCGGCGCGTCCGGTCCCCTGCGCGAGGATCTGCGTATCGGCCTTGCTCGTCAGGGCGTAACTGTTGACGAGCGGGATGAAGATCACCGTCAACAGGATCGCTGTCAGGGCGATGACGACCAGCAACTCGACCAGCGTAAACCCGGTGCGGAAGCGTTGCCCTGCAGCGTTCGCCGCAGGTCGCAGTCGATTTTCGGCGCTCTCATTCGGTTGTGATATGGCTCTCATGGCTTGTGTATGCCTCGTAGTTCCTGGAATCGACTTACTTAAGCGGCGTAGCGGCAAGTATGGTGTCGTTGTCGAGTTTACGCCAGCGCGAACCGGCCCGCCAGGCCACCCGCGACTTCAGGGAGACGCCCTGCACATTCAGCACCGGCAACCCTGTCTGCGTGGCGGAAAAGCCGGTATAGGACGGGTGCTTGGACTTCGTATCGATATACGGCAGGTTGAAGCTGTCGAAGGTCGCCGGATCGCCGTTGATCTGATAGGCTTCGTTGCTGATCGGACTGTTCGCGTCCGGCGTTCCTGCCAGCGAGAGATCGTAGTACTGGCCGAGCACGACCGTCTTGCCGCCGTCACAGGGCGCGAAGTAGATGCGCGTCGGGTTGCTGGAGCCAGCGGGAGCGACCAGATAGTGCCGGAAGTCGACCTCCGCCAACTGTGTGCCGGGCAGATAGAGCGTCGTGCCCTTCTGCAACTGCATTCCCCAGTCCTTCGTCGCCCGATAGAGACAGCGCAGGTTGGCGGACTGCAGGCCGTTGGCCTCGATATACTGCTTGTTCAGGGTGACCGTGCCGGTGCCCGGTTCGAACGGGATCGGGTTCTGCGGTCCAACTCCGAGCGCTCCCGTGCCGTTTTTGTTCTTCCAGACGCCTTCCACGTTGCCGGTGATCGTGTTGACGACGATCAGGTCTTCCGTGAGGCCGGTGTTATCCCGGAAAAGACCGTTGTAGGGGTTCAGTGCCGGGTCGAAGTTGTTGTAGGTGGCCTGGTTGTCCAGCACATCACCGTTGGTTAAAATGTGATTGAGCGTCAGGCGGAACGTGTACGGCACACCTGTCGGAACCACGCGGTCGTCGCGAATGATATGGTTGTCGAAAGTCGTGTAGTCCACCCGCGCGGTCAGCGGCTTATTGCCCCGCGCATTCAGCGCGATCTGATCGTATCCTGCCGGGTTGAAGAGCAGCACGCCGATGTTGGCGTTCGAAGAGCGCTGCATGCTGTACCAGACATACTCGTAAGGGTCGTTGTCGAAGCCGGGGTTGCCGCCGCTCTCCACGGGGGTCACCGACATCAGCACGAACTGGCGGCTCACATCGTCGCTGTTGAACTTAAACCGCAACAGGTCCGGAGGAATGATATTGTAGACCGCATCGAAGACGGGCTGCCAGAGCGGAGCCGACCCCGGCGCCGCAACATCCGGAACCGAAATTCTGCCCGCGGTATGTTTGATCGTCACCGGATTCGTGTTGGTGTAGTAGTCGTATTCGAACACATATTTGCGGGAGCCGGTCCCGACGCGGGGCGTAAAAGCGATCTGGCCGACCGCGTAGTCGATCGCGTATTCGGCGTCGCTGCGCAGGATAGCGTATCCTGTCGGGCTGTTCGGGCCCTGAACGCTGCTCTGCTCAGTACGCTCCAGCGGGGTGCCGCGCACCAGCAGGCTGTCCTGGGGGGCGCCGCTGCCGCTCGTCGAAAAAGTGTTGGAAACCGGGCCGAGTTGAAGGGTGTAGACCGCGCCTTGGCCGTTTCCGGCGTTGGAGTTCGGGATCGGGACGCGGAACACCTCGCCCAGCACCCGTGTGTACCGGTTGATGTTGGAGGCGTAGTACGGGTCGCGACCGCTCAACGCCGGGTCGCCGACGATGAAGTCGGTCATGTCGTCGGGCCGAATGTAAGAAACGATAACCGGCGTTCCATTCGCATTCAGGGCGCCATCCGGGCTGAGGCAGACAACGCTTGCCGGCGGGGCCAGCATATTGCGCTCGGCATCGAGCTGCTGCTGCGAAAGAGACTGTCCGACCGTGAGATCGTAAGTCCGACCGATGATCAGAAATCCAGGTGGGAACAGGCGCACGATGGCGAGAATGCCGATGAGAAGGACCACCAACACGACCAGGATTTCGATGAGCGAGAAGCCCGGGGCGCTGATGCGGCGTCCTGCCCTCCGTCGGTTCTCTGTTTCTGTTCTTCTCATCATATCCGTTCGAGCCTCTCTCCAGGGGAGCGTGGTTTCTGTGTCGCTTCTTTTCGACGACACTGCCAAATCGAATGTTCCTAGGCGGACACATCATTCCAAAGCCGGGGCGGGTTAACGTTACGGCTTGTAGTTCAGGGGGAGCTGACGCGCGGCCGACACGACATCCATCTTCTTGGCCGTACCATTCATCAGCATAACCATGACTTTCGAACTGCCGGCGGTGGCGACATGCTGCGTGATGTAGGTCAGCACCGTGCTGTCACTGGGCGGATTCTTATACTTCAACTGCGTGACATAGTTTTTGTAGGTACTGCTCGCAAGGACCGGATTCTTATCCTCGCAGTGCGTACCCAGATAGTGCGACCAGTCGGGACTGTAGTGCAGCTCGTACCGGGGAACGCCAGGAGCATCGTAGACGATATTGCCGTTGGCATCGAGCATCGGCCCAATATCCATGCTGTCCATCAGATAGTAGTACTTCGGCTGGCCGATATAGGCATTGGAGGGAAGGTCACGATCCGCGACCGTCGAGCATCCGTTCCCATCGATAGCCCCAGTCCCTTCCCAGACCACGAGGCCACCGGGATTGTAGAGGGAGTTGAGCGGGTAGTAGACCTTCGTCGACACCTTCTGCTTATCCTTGACAAGGTTGTCGGCCGACGTGAAGGTGATATAGTCTTTCACCTGCTCCGGAAAAAGGTAGCCGCGATTGAGGCCTTCGTAAGGCTGTCCCAGGTTGGTGGCAAAAAACTCTGTGACCTTATCCATAGGCGTGATGTTTAAGGGCATGGACCCCAGATCGGCGGTGGCAGCAGGTCGCTGCGGTGGGCGCGGCGGAGTCAGGCCAGCAAGACTGTTATCCGGAGCCTCGGCATAGCCGAACAGCACCGACGGATAGTGGCCTTCGTCCTCGTTGAACAGTTTAGCGCCGACATAGACGGCGTGCATATTGCTCAGGGTGCTGCTCTGCCGCGACTGTTCGCGCACGGCCGCGAACGCAGGAAAGAGGATGGCGGCGAGGATCGCGATAATGGCGATGACGACGAGCAGTTCGATGAGGGTAAAGGCGCCCTGTGTCCGATGGCGCGGCATTTGCCGAGTATCCATAATATTCTCCATGAAGGCGTACATACCTATTGTGGCAGGCGGGCCGAAGCCGCGTTGTCGGAACCTAGGGAACGTATTTCAGCGGCCCTTTGGATGTGAACTGGACCGCCTGGGCGGCTTTCGTCGTACCCGACAGCATCAGCACCGGAATGACGCCCGAGTGATTGACCGCGCAGTGGTAGGTACACCAGGTGATAACGGTGCTGCTGTCCGGCGGATTCGGATACTTCAACTGGTTGGGCGGATCGTTGGCGCCGGTGACTCCGGTCCAGTCCTTCGCGTAGTGAAGCTCGTAGGTAAAGGGCGGCATCGCCACATTATTGTTGTCCAGCGCCGGGCCGACATCGTAGCTGTCGTAGGTATAGAAGTAGACGGGTCCCGATCCGCTCTGGACCTGACCGGTAAGCGGCACGTTCGCCGGGTAGACGGCAGTGGTGACGGCGGTAGGGTTCGGGTTTATATTGTCCGGGCAGAGGAAATTCTCTTTGCCGGTGATCGTCGTTTTCAGTTTCACCAGCGGCCGATCATGTACCTCATCGATATCGAGCGGAACCTGGCCACCACTGCCATCATAGACTTTCTGGACGACGTTGGGTGGAGACCCGAAATTGTAATACGGAATGGCGCAGAGGATCGACGGAAATTTTTGATTGTCTTCGCGATAGAGCTTCACGGCCGTATGGATGGCGTTCATCTGGCTCATACAGGTGGTTCGGCGTGTGTTCTCGCGGACCGCATTGAAGGCCGGGAAGAGAATAGCAGCGAGAATCGCGATTATCGCGATGACGACGAGCAGCTCGATCAGAGTAAAGCCCCGTTGGGCAGTGCATTTCTCTCTCATAACGTCCCTTCCTATCTCTCTGCGTGGCACGCGGTGTATTGCACACCGAACCGTCTGATTTGACGACGCCCCGGCGGGGTATGTTCCGGTAGGATGACAACGGTCGTTTTCAGTACGGCGGCATGGGCGGCTTCGGGAAGGCGAACGCCAGGTAGTGCAAAGTCACCCACTCCCCGATGAAGACCGTCGCCAGAAAACCGATCACCAGAAACGGCCCGAACGGGATCGCGCTGGGGGCGGGCTGCCAGTCGTCTTCGGGTTCCGCAGCCACGACGGCCGAGGCCGGTTCGCGGCGCAGCAGGCCGCGTAAAAGCTCCCAGGCATCCCCCAGGATCAGGCAGTAGCCGATGTCCGTCAGTTCCCGTCCCAATGACGAGTCGTCCGACTCTATTTCTTCGCCTGTCGTGTCGGTGTTTCCTCTGTCCGTTTCGCCCGAATCCGCTTCTATATGCGTTCGGCGGCGTAAAAAGATCAGGGCGGGGCCGACGATCAGCCCGGAAAGGCAGGCGAGCAGGATCCATATCGGGAACAGTCGCAGCACACTCGAGCCTGCGGGCACGAGCAGAGCCAGCATCGCGCCCATGCCGCGCGCAAGCAGCACGTCCCCAAGCCCCATCGCCTCCTGCCGCCGCCAGAGCCAGCCAGCGAGGCGAATCGCGCCGAATATCAGCACACCGATCACCGCCCCCGCAATCGAGCGCGGCAGCCATCCCCAGAGCAGCTCGTAGCCCGTCTCGTGCCGCAGGATGCCGACGAGATCGCGACCGACCGCCACGACGAAGGCCAACAGATTCAGCGAGTCAGGAATGGTGAACGTGGCGAGGTCGATGAAATAGATGGGTACCAGCAGGGCGGCGAAGAGAAGCAGAGCGACCGCCGTCGGCACGTCGTTCTGAAACTGCAGGAAGAGCGCGGCGAACAGCAGGCCCGTCAGCAGTTCGACGGAGAAGTAGCGCCAGGAGATAGGCTGTTTGCAGGTGCGGCATTTCTGCCCGAGCAGGAGGAAACTAAAGAGGGGAACTAGATCGAGGCCGGTCAACCGTGCACGGCAGTTCGGACAGAACGACCATTGCGGTTCGGCCACCGAAATGCCCAGTGGCAGGCGATAGATCACAACATTCAGGAAACTGCCGATGCAGATGCCGAATAGAAACACCGTGGTCGTCCAGAACCAGACAGGTCCGCTCATAAGCCGTTTTTCATCTTCATCATAGAAATCGCCGCCCCTCAAGGAGCGGTCTGATACGGTAAGCCCCATAAATGGGGCTGGGTCTAACGTCAGTCTAGCCTTGCGCTTCCATAATCAGGCCGAGAGCATCGACGTTTGGGCGCACTGGACCTTCCTGCCAGTCATCACAGGCCCATTTATGGGCCTTAACCTTCCCCAACAGGCCGCTCCTTTAGGGGCGGCTCAGTCACATGCGCGCAAGGGGAGGGAGCACTCGCTAGCCCCTCCTTACTCATACGTAAGGAGGGGCTGCGGAGGAATGGCGTCCGCTACTCCTTGGTAGCGCCGCCGGATTTTGCATCGTCGTCGCCGCTGCCGGACAGGTTGCTGATAACGCTCAGCAGGGGCATGAACATGGCGATGACGATAAAGCCGACGCAGAAACCGAGTAGTACGATCATGACCGGCTCGATAGCGGAGGCCAGCGACTGGATCGTGGAGTCCACCTCACCCTCGTAGAATTCGGCCACCTTGGAGAGCATCTGATCGAGGGCTCCAGACTCTTCCCCAATGGAGATCATATGCACGACCATCGGCGGGAACATCTTGCTCTTCTCCAGAGGCTCGTTGATGCGCTCACCTTCACGGATACGGGCACGGGCGTTCATAATCGCTTCGCTGATGATCTCGTTGCCGACGGTTGCGGCCACCGTCTCCATCGCCTGGAGAATGGGGACGCCCGAGACCAGCAGCGTCGAGAGGGTGCGCGAGAACCGGGCCAGACAGATCTTATGGCCCAGCGGCCCGAAGACCGGCACCTTCAGCTTCAGGCGGTCGATGACGCGGCGGCCCAGCTTGGTCGTTCCAGCGTACTTGAGGGACATCGTGACGACGACGACGATGATCAGGGCGATCCACCACTTGTCTTTGAGGAAGTTGGAGAAGTCGACCAGCACCTGCGTCATCCAGGGCAGTTCCTTCACGCCGAGTTCTTTGAACAGGTCGATGAACTTCGGCACGATGAAGGTGCAGAGGCCTAGAACGATCGCCACGGCGACAAACAGAACGATGACCGGATAGGTCATGGCGGCTTTTACCTTGCGGCGCAGTTCCATATCCTTTTCCAGGAAGTGGGACAGTCGCTGCAGCGCTTCTTCGAGTACACCACCGACCTCTCCGGCGCGCACCAGACCGACGAACAGGTTGCTGAACACCTTCGGGTATTTCGCCATCGATTTCGAGAGCGTCTGACCGCCTTCGACTTCGACCTGGATTTCACGAATGATACGCTTGAGTTTCGGGCTCTGAGTCTGTTCGCCCAGGACGTCCAGAGAGCGCACGAGCGAGACGCCAGCGTCTACCATGGTAGAGAACTGTCGGCAGAAGATCGAAAGGTCTTTGAGTTTGACGCGCCCGAAACCGCCGCCAGCCTTCTTTTTGTTGGCGGCCGTCTGTTTGACATCGTTGACGGAGAAGCCCTGCTCGATCAAGCGGCGCTTCAGAATGTCCTGACTTTCGGCTTCCGAGGTTCCGGTGCGGACCGCCCCGGTAGCATCACGAACAGTGTACTGAAAGGTAGGCATTGGATTTCCTCCTGGGAATCATCACCGATAGCCGGGCTGGCCGGGTTGGGGCGTCGTCGAGGTCTTGATCATCTTCTCAAGCTCGGCTGGGTTCATGGCGCGCGTAATGGCCTCGTCAAGCGAAATGACACCACGCACGTAGAGGTCGCGGAGACACTGGTCCATGGTCTGCATACCCATGTTTCCGCTGGTTTGGATCATAGACGTAATCTGATGCGCTTTGGCTTCACGAATTAAGTTTCGAATGGCCGGGCTGGCGCGCATGATCTCCAGCGCGCAGGTTCGTCCGGGCTGATTGGCGCGGGGAATCAACTGCTGGCAGAGAATGGCCTGCAGGTTGTTGGAGAGCTGCAGACGCACCTGCTCCTGCTGCCCGCCCGGGAAAGAGTCGACGATACGTTCGACCGAGGTCGCCGCCGAGTTGGTATGCAGGGTGGCGAAGACAAGGTGGCCTGTTTCTGCGGCGGAGACGGCCATCTGCATGGTTTCGAGGTCGCGCATTTCACCGACCAGGATGACATCCGGGTCTTCGCGCAGGGAGGCGCGCAGCGCGTTCTTGAACTCCTTGGTGTCCTGGCCGACTTCACGCTGATTGATGACCGAGAACTTGTGCGTATGCAGGTATTCGATCGGGTCCTCGATCGTGATGATATGCTTGCTCTCTTCGTTGTTGATATGGTTGATCATCGCGGCGAGCGTGGTCGATTTGCCGGAGCCGGTCGGGCCTGTGACGAGGACAAGGCCGCGGGGCAGCTTGGTCAACTCTTCGAGCAGCGGCGGCAACTGCAGGTCTTTGAGCGTCGGAATCTTCTGCGGGATCTGCCGGAAGGCCATAGCGCAGTTGCCCTTGTCGCGGAAGACATTGACGCGGAAGCGGGCGATACGGGCCAACTGATAGGAGAAGTCGAGTTCGTAATCGGTTTCAAAGCGCTGGATCTGTTCGTCGGTCAGGATGTCGTAGATAAGCCGCTGCGCGGCCTGGGGGCTCATCTTCTCCCAGGGCATGGGAACCAGCGCGCCATCGACGCGAATGATCGGGGGAATACCAATGGCGATATGCAGGTCGGACGCGCCTTTTTCGTGCATGGCGCGCAGCAGATCGTCGATATGGGCGTCGTCGAGCGCGAAGGGCCGCGCCGAAGCGGCGGACTGTATCTGTACGGCCTGGACCGCTGGTCCTCCCGGCATACCGGGTGCGCCCGGCATCGCGGGCACTCCGGGCGGCTGGGGCTGCCCATAGTTGGGCTGCCCCTGCGGCTGCTGCGGATAGCCCTGACCAGGCTGATTCGGGTTATTTGGAAACTGGTTGTTAGACACGTTATTTTCTCCCGACGAATGCCGCCGGCCCCGACGCCCTTTCCGGGTCGCCACAGGCAACGGCGCAGCAGCTCTCTCATTACTTCCGGAATGCCTCGATTCCGATCTCACACACTTAACTACAGTATTCTTCACTTTGACGTCTTTGTCAAGAAGCGCACGATGGCCCGCCCCTAAAGGAGCGGTCTGTCTTTCGTAAGCCCCATGAATGGGGCTGGGGCCGACGCAAGTGTGTATTTACGTTTGGGCAGTACGACTGGAAGTATCCTCTCACGGCGAGATTATAACCTCTGCCAGCAATCCCAGGCCCCTTCAGGGGTCTTACCGCATCAGGCCGCTCCTTTAGGGGCGGCTCAGTCACAGGCGCGCAAGACTTCCTCTGGAGTCGTCGTCTGGGTAAGGATTTTCACCAGGCCATCCGCTTTCAAATCTTCCATGCGATTATTCCCGAGAGCAGCCTCTTTCAGGTGAGGAAGCGGCACCCGGTCGGCAAACATCTTCCGAAGCGCAGGATCCCAGCGGAACAACTCATAGAGGCCGAGACGACCGTAATAGCCCGTCTGACGACAATACTCGCACCCGACGCCTCGCGCCAGGGTGACACTCTCCTCCGGGTTTTCTGATCGAAGACCAAAGGAGCGCAGATCCTTGCTTGCTACTTCGTACGTCTCCTTACAGTGGGTGCAGAGCTTGCGTACAAGCCGCTGTGCCACGACACCGCAGATGGTCTCTGCGATCAGGCCGGGATCGAGTCCCATTGCTGTCAAGCGCACGAGTGTGGAAAGCGCTTCGTCTCCGTGTACCGTCGCAATGACCAAGGAACTCGCAGCCGCATCCAGCGCCGCCTGCGCCGTGGCCTTGTCTCGGATGTCGCTGATGCACATCACATCGACATCGTGCTGAAGCGCCATGCGAATGGACGCCGCCAGTGTTCCACTATCCAGCCGATCGACCACAATCTGTGTCGTGCCGGGCAGGCGATGCGTCGCTCTCTCTTCGACCGTTGCGATATGAACACCAACACGGCTCAATCGGCTCCCCAGACAGTATTGCGTAGTCGTCTTTCCGGAACCGGCGGGTCCCGCGATTAACACTAGCCCCCGCTGCCGGTCGAGAAGCTTTTCCAGTTGCACCTGCACATTCGGCGTAAAACCCAGTTGGTCAAGACCGCGCTGAATGCGTTCCATACTATCGATGTGAAACGTAATATGGTCGCCATCATGGGTCGGCTGCGTATTGACGCGAATACTGTAATCGGAACCCATGTAGCGGACCGGAATGCGTCCCTCTTGCGGCAGGCCCCGATGCGTCGCCATGTCGATCCCGGCAAGGACTTTGTAGCGGACCGTCAGCGGCATCTGCAGATATTTCGGCATCGGCATGACTTCGTGCAGAATGCCGTCGATTCGGTAGCGGACCCGCATGTTCTTCGTGCCTGGCTCGATATGGATGTCCGAAGCGCGCTCTTTGATAGCCTGCTGAATGAGCGTGTTGGCGAGGCGGACAATAGGGGCGTTATCGCCACCAATGCCATCTGTCATGCCTTTGTCGGAGTCAGGTTCAGAATACGGCTCCGCAGCGTAGCGGGCCATCGCCTCTTTCATGTAGCGCAGGGGGTCCGTCGCTTCCTCGGACGCACTTACGGCATCAGCGGGCGCAGGCGTTTCGGCAGGAACAGATTTCTCCGGTTGCGGTGTCCCTTCCGTTACCATGGGATGCACGACAGAAACGCCTTCCGCACCGTCGGCCATAGCGGCCAACGGTGCGGAAAGAAGGCTCGTTCGAAAGTTGCGGTTCAGCCACGAAAGCAGTGCCATCGTCGTGCCTCTTTCTGAAAGCGCCCCCGCCGCAGACCGAACCCCCGGCTCCTTCCCGTCTAGGGAAGGAGGCAAGGGTTCGATTCGATTTAGTAACCGGCGGTGAAGACGACGCGCATGACCTCTTCGGGCGTGGTCTGCTGCGCCAGAACTTTGATGAGGCCGTCCTCTTTGAGTTCCTTCATGCCGTTGGCTTTGGCGGCCTCTTTCAGGTCGCCGAGCGGGGCGCGTCGCACGACCATTTCCGCCATTTCCGCGTTCATGCGCATCAGCTCGTAGAAGCCGATACGACCTTTGTAGCCGGTGTGTCGGCACATTTCGCAGCCGCGTCCACGTGCCAGGGTGACCATCTCACCGGGATCTTCCGGCCGGAACCCGAAGCGCTTCAGGTCGGCGCCGGCCACTTCGTAGGTCTCTTTGCAGTTCGCACAGATTTTGCGGCCGAGGCGTTGCGCCAGGATGCCCATGACCGTCGCCGCGATAAGGAATGGTTCGATTCCCATGTCGATGAGGCGGATCGTGGCGGACGGGGCGTCGTTGGTATGCAGGGTCGAGAGCACAAGGTGACCGGTAAGCGCCGATTCAATGGCGATTTCGGCCGTTTCCAGGTCGCGCATCTCTCCGACCATGATGATGTCCGGGTCCTGCCGCAGGAACGAGCGCAGCGCTTTGCCGAAGTCGAGGCCCGCCTTCTTGTTCACCTGCACCTGCGTGATCCCGTTCAACTGGTATTCGCACGGATCTTCGACCGTCAGGATGTTGACCCCGACCGTGTTGAGGCGGTTCAGAAGCGAGTACTGCGTGGTGGTCTTGCCGGAGCCGGTCGGACCCGTGGAGAGCAGCATTCCGTTCGGCTGGTTGGAGAGCTCTTCGAGCTGCGCCTGCATATCCGGCGTGAACCCGAGTTTGTTCAGACCGATCATGATGCTGCTCTTGTCCAGAATACGCATGACGATCTTTTCACCGAACAGGTTGGGCAGACAGGAGACGCGGAGGTCGTAGTCCTTGTTCTCGTAGCGGATCGGGATACGGCCGTCCTGCGGGACACGCCGCTCGGCGATGTTCATCTCGGAGAGGATCTTGTAGCGGGCTGTCAGCGGCATCTGCAGATATTTCGGCATCGGCATGGCTTCGTGCAGAACGCCGTCGATTCGGTAACGGACCCGCATGTTCTTCGTGCCCGGCTCGATATGGATGTCCGAAGCGCGCTCTTTGATCGCCTGCTGAATGATCGTGTTGGCGAGGCGGACGATGGGGGCGTCATCGGAGCCGTCGACACCCTGGGCGTTCTCGTCGGTTTCGATGTCGGTGTTCTTCTCCGCGCTATAGCGGGCCATCGCCTCTTTCATGTCGCCCGCCATGCTGGAGTTGGTGAGGTCTGTGCTGTCTTTGTTCGGGTTCATCCCGGTTCGGTTGGCGCTGATCTCTCCGCCGCCCGTGCCCCCGTAGAGGCGGGCAATGGCATCGGTGATATGGTCCGGCACCGCGAGAACGCCGCGCACGGTGCAGCGCGAAACCAGGCGAAGGTCGTCGGCAGCCGTAATATTGTTGGTGTCGGCCATCGCCACATAGAGGATGTTGCCGTCTTTCTTGACCGGCAGGACATTGTGACGTGTCGCGACATGGGCGGGGACGACGTTCAGCGCGCTCTGATCCGGCTTATAGACGGTGAGGTCTACAAACGGCTGGCCGAGCTCATGTGCCTTGGCTTCATAGACATGGGTGGGATTGAGTCCCAGGTCTACGAGAATCTTGGCAAGGTCACCATGTGTGGAATGTTGTGCTTTTTTTGCGTCCTCGATCTCCTGAGCAGAAGCATATCCTTTTTCTACCAGATAGTCGCCGAGGCTTTTGCGTGCTATTACCATGTGAGTGTCTCCACCTCTTTTATCTCGATTAGCGAGTCCGGGCAGTCTTGCAGCGCATGAACGTCGATTACATCTCGTTCGAACGCCCGATTATAACACAGTGTCCTGATTGTTGCAAGCGATGCGTAGAAAACCGGGGATCACCGGGTTCCCCCTCAGGAAATTCCGCAGCCGACCGTAGGGTGCAGAGAAGTTCTTCCTCTCTCATTCCCGATCGGGTGGCTGAAGTCCTTCCAGCACGGCCGCTTCCATAACATCGGTGGGAGGCCAGACGCCGGTCCACCGCTCGAAGGCCGCAGCTCCCTGATAGACCAGCATCTTCACGCCGGTCAGTGTACGACAGCCCCTTCTTCGGGCTTCCTGGATAAGACGAGTTTCGACCGGGTTATAGACCAGATCGTAGACAAGCAGGTTCGGGTGAAACGCTTCCAGTGGAACGAGCGGCAACGCATCCGTCACGGGATGCATTCCGACTCGTGTGGTGTGGACAAGCAGTTCCGCTCCGGCTATGGCGTTCCCCAGTTCCCCTGCCTCACTTCCGCCGACCACTCGCATCTGGGCGCCGTATCCGGCGCTTGCCGCGTCCTGCGCCAGTCGCTCGGCCCGTTCGGGCGTGCGATTCGTCAGGACGACGTTCGCCCCTTCGCGGAGGAGTCGAAAAACGACGGATCGCGCGGCCCCACCGGCGCCCAGCACCACGACCTGTCTGCCCTGCAGCGACACCCCCATCTCGCGCAGCGGTTCATAGAACCCGCGCCCATCGGTGTTGTCGCCGAGCAGTCGGCCGTCGAGGCAGTGGACGGTGTTGACCGCGCCCACCTCGCGGGCCTCCTCGGTAATCGCGTCCAGAAACGGCAGGACGTTCTCTTTATGCGGAATAGTCAGATTGACACCGACGATTCCAAGCGCAGGCAGGCTGCGAATAGCGGAACCGAGGGCGTCAGGCGATACAGGAAACGGAATATAGATAAATGCGAGCCGAAGCGCGGCGAACGCGGCGTTGTGCATTGCCGGGGAGAGGCTGTGGGCAACGGGGTAGCCGAACACACCCACCACTCTGGTATCGCCACGCACAAAAGGGAGAATCTCCCGATCTATCTTCGACGCCATAAAATGCTCTGTTGTTCCTGTGGATCAGAGATGCCCTTTGCGTTTGAACCATCCCATCAACAGTTTTTCCGGGGGGCGGCTGACGTAGCGGGTATAAGGAAACTCGTGTTTGTGCATGGGCTTGACCATGATCGTATAGATCCCGCTGCGGTTGCCGCCCAGAATATCCGTAAACATCTGGTCGCCGACGATAGCCGTGACGGCCGGATCAGTCTCCATCGCCTGCATCGCCTTGCGGAACCCCTGTCGGCTTGGCTTGGCGGCCTGCCGCACGAAGGCGCACCCGATACGTTCGGCGATGCGCTGCGACCGACTGCCCAGCACGGAGTTGGATAGAATACAGAGTTTCAACCCCGCGGCCTTCAATTCCTCCAACCAGGCCGTAATCTCTGCGGTCATCTCTTCCTGATGCCAGAGGACGAGGGTGTTGTCGAGGTCGAGTATCACCCCGCGAATACCCTGTGTCATCAGTTCTGCCGGCTGCACCTGCGCGACCGATTCGACCATGCGGTGCGGGCAGAAGATGAGCCAGCCGCGGCGGGGCGGGTGGGCTGTCGGGACCATCTGCCCCAGCGTGGCCTCTTCCAGCACCTCCCGGATCGTGGCCGACGAGGCATGCGCGGCCTCCTCCTGAATCTGCTCGAAGACCTCTTCCGCGCCCGGCTGCTGCGGATCGGGCGTCGGCGCGTTTGACGAGAGTGGGGCGCTGCTCACCGTGTGCCGCCCTTCTGCCGCCTGCGCTCCGCCCGGACCTTGCGCACGGCGGCGTCGTGTTCGGCGAGCGTGCGAGAAAATATATGGGCGCCGCTCTTTTGCGCGACATAGTAGAGATAGTCGTTGGCTTCCGGATGCAGGGCGGCTTCGAGTGCGGCCATGCCGGGGCTCGCGATCGGTCCGGGCGGCAACCCGGCATTGCGGTAGGTATTGTAGGGCGAGTCTACTTCCAGGTCCTTATAGTAGACCCGGTCTTTGTGGTGACCCAGCGCGTACAGCACCGTGGCATCTATCTCCAACTTCATGCCCTTCTTCAGGCGGTTCTCCAGGACACCGGCGATGCGGGGCCGGTCTGCCGCGACCCTGGCTTCCCGCTCGATCAACGAGGCCAATGTGACGATCTCATGCAGGCTGTGTCCGCTGGCGGCGATCTCCTGTTCTTTGGGACGTGCGAAACGGCGCGAAAAGTTCAACACCATCTCTCGCGCGATCTCCTCCGGCGTGGTATGCGGCAGGAAGTCGTAGGTATCGGGGTAGAGATAGCCTTCCAGGGTAGCGTGCGGCAGTGCAAAGCCGATGTCGAAGCGCGTCCAGGGGCCTGTCCAGGAATCGGGTCGGGCGGCGAATTCGCGAAACGCCGTGGCATCGCAAATACCCTTCGCTTCCAGCGCTTCGGCGATCTGCGCCAGCGTAAAGCCCTCCGGTACGGTGACGCTCAGGCGACCTCCGCCATTGTGTCCCGGCCCCTGCTCCAGCGTTTGCAAAATCCGGGCCAGGCTCATACTGCCGGACAGGGCATAGCGTCCGGCCCGCAGCCTGCTGCCTGCGCCGTGCCAGCGCACATAGACCTGAAACGCGAGTGCGCTTCGAATCACCCCGCTCTGCGCCAGCGCCTCCCCGATGCCGGCCACCCCATACCCTCGTTCCACCTGCACGTTGACGACGGGGCGTCCCTCCGCCACCGGCTGGAACGAAGACCGTATCGCCGCTCCGACGATCATAAGCACCGCCACCGCTCCCACCAACAGCCGCACACGCATCCGTTTACGCCGCTCTTCGGCCCCCGCGCGCAGACTGTTTTGCCGTGCCGGTTTCGGCTCCGTATCGCTCACGCCCTACCCCCAGTTCCCTTCCCAACTTTGAGAAAGGCTCAATTTTCTACGGAAAGCAGCCCCTTGCGGATCGCATATTTGACCAGGGCCGTGTGGCTTCGGAGGTCGAGCTTCTCCAGGAGTCGGGCGCGGTGCAGTTCGACGGTCTTCCGACTGATCGAGAGCTTTTCCGCAATGCCTATCGCGGTGTGGCCTTCGGCGGCGAGCTGCAGCACCTCGCGCTCGCGCTGCGTCACTGTTTCGTAAGGATCCTGCGCGGCATTCACGCCTGCCGTCGCGTAGGGCATCGCCAGCAGAGACGGACAGAGATAACGCCCGCCTGCCACAACTTCATGGATCGCCACCACCAGCGTCTCCAGGCTCTCGTCTTTCACCACATACCCGGCAGCGCCGTTGAGCAGGGCCTCCCGCACATAGGTTTCATTGGCATGCATGGAGAGAATGAGGATGCGCACGGCGGGAGAGCGACGCCGGACCTGGCGTGTCACTTCCAGCCCGTTGAGACCGGGCATCATGAGGTCGAGCAGCAGGACATCGGGTTTCAGCCGGACGACGGTATCGGCCACTCCCAGTCCATCGCTGATCTCACCGACCACCTCTATATCCGGCTCCGCATTCAACAGGGCACGAAGACACTCTCGCACAATCTGATGATCGTCTGCCAGTAAGATTTTTGTACGATGCAACGCGGCCCTCCATGCATCCTGATCCTGCATCCCTCGGTATCTACGGAGATTCGGAAACCGGGGTAGACATCGGCCGGTCGTGTTTGGTCATAAGCGGCAGCAAGAACAGCAGCAAAACGGCGATCACCACGGTAACGATAAAAAAACGCGAATTGGGATGCCAGAGCCACGGCGCATTTCCACAGAAAGGGCAGCGCTGCTGTTCGAGGATGACGACGCACTTGCACCGTCGGCAGCGTTTCTGGTCGGGGCGGAGCTCTTGTTCGGTTGAAGACTTCTGTGCCTGCGGTGGATCGGCGGGAAACATAGACTATTTCCTTACGGGTGCCCCGAGAAGAAAGGGGATACCACGAGAAGAGCGGCAAAGCGCTGCTCTCCTATCAAGAGTTAGTATACCCTCTATCGCTCTTGAACAAGGGAGTCGGAGGTTCCCAGGAGTCAGGGGTCTCCGGCGCCAGGGCGATCAACGCCCCCCGTCGCCTACACCTAATAGAGGGAGGTTTGAGAGAGGGGGGCAGGGTCGCTGGCAGAGGTGAGGCGAAGATGCCCCGCGTGGTAAGTATAACACCACATTCCCGGCTGCGCGGGCGACATCGCCTCTGCGGAATTCCACGGGAGGATGCTATTTTGGTTGACGTTCGTTCTGTTCTGCAAAAAGCTCTGGAGGGCCGACAACGCGTCCTCATCCAGAACCTCGACCATGAACTCATTGGGCGGGAAGATTCCCAGATCGCCATCGGGATAGTACACCTGGGTGCGCAGGACCGGAAACCCAAGGGGATGGCTCGCGACCAGGTCACTTAAAATGGAGTCGAACGCAGCCGGCAGAAGACTGTCTCCCCCGCTCTGAAACTTGAACCTGAGAGTAAACAAGGTAGGGCATCCTTTTTTCGGTGCTCGGCCGCTGACGTGGACGTTCATCCTACCATTATAGGGAAATTGAAGGGCAAATACATCCCCTGAACGGCAGATTTTGGGCACCAGTTCCAAGAGGTCGGGAGACGCAACGTCTCCCGACCTCCTTTTCCCTAATAGGATTTCGAAAACAAGTGGCATGAATGCAGTCGGTGGGCGGATGTTACAGGTACGATGCCCACGAAAAATGCATTCGGGTGTACAGTGAAAGATGTTAAAACGCCTCTCATGTTGGAACATGAGAGGCGTTTTTGAAGCGGGAGACGAGATTCGGACTCGCGACATCTACCTTGGCAAGGTAGCGCTCTACCACTGAGCTACTCCCGCAGATTGGGAACCTTTATGCACGCTCGACATATCGATGGGGAAGCAGGGATTTGAACCCTGACGCCTTGCGGCACTAGCTCCTAAGGCTAGCGTGTCTGCCGTTCCACCACTTCCCCGTGGACTTCGGTTGTGCGGCCTGCACGTCCTCCGTCGGAACCGGGCGACGTGTCGGGAAGTCGGAAACCGAGCGATGCGCCTACGGGAAATAATATACACCGAATTCGCAAAGTTGTCAAGGGGAAAGCGAGGGTGTTTGCGCGGGAGCAGGGATAATTGCAAGGTGCCCGGCGCTCCGATTGTGTCCACCCAGAAGGGATCGAGGCAGGAAGGGAGAGGCCTCGCGCAGAATAGAAAGACCGAGATCCAGGAGAGATCCGTTCTGCAACCGTGGTGCGCTGCCGGGTCGGGTGGCGAGACAGTTTTGCAGGAGCGAACGTGCGGAACGTGCCGTGCCGGAGGCCTCCAAGACAGGGGTATGGAAGGATAAACGCATTGAGACTGGAAAAGAAACGGATCTTGAAAGAGGACGGACGCTATCTCCTCTTTTACCATAATGCAGCGAGCGCGTCGGTAGAGCAGCGGGAAGCGTTTGCGGAGGTCGCCGCGGACGCAACGGCGGTGACGGCGACGACAGTCGGGGCAGGAGCGAAGACCGGAGCCGCGCAGCCTGGACTGGCAGGCCGGGAGAACGCCGATGTCTGAACTACGCTGGAATCCTACCCTGGAAGAGTGGGTCATCACGGCGACCCATCGGCAGGATCGCACCTTTTTTCCGCCGCCGGGTTATAATCCGCTGGCCCCGACAGCGCCCGGAGGATTCCCCACGGAGATCCCGGCGCCGGACTACGAGATCGTCGTGTTCGAAAACAAGTTCCCCTCGCTGCGGCAAGCGCCGGCCGACCCCTCGGTCGCGGGAACGGACCTGATGCCCGTGCGGCCCGCGCAGGGCATCTGCGAGGTCGTCTGCTACACGCCGGACGCCGAGGGAGAGCTGGCCCGCCTGCCGCTGACAAAAGTCGAAGAGCTGGTCTATGTCTGGGCCGACCGCTTCGAGGAGCTGAGCGCGCGCGAGTTTGTCAAATACGTCTACATCTTCGAGAACAAGGGGCGGGAGATAGGCGTCACGCTCATGCACCCGCACGGCCAGATCTACGCATTCCCGTTCGTTCCCCCCATCCCGGAGAAGGAGGTGGCCGCCGCGCGGCGCTACTTCGAACGCACAGGGCGAAACGTGTTCGCGGACGTGCTGGAGCAGGAGCTTAAAGATGGGCGGCGGGTCGTGGCGGAAAATGCGCATTTCGTGGCGGTGGTGCCGTTCTACGCCCGCTATCCTTATGAGGTGCATATCCTGGCGCGGGACGACCGAACGGCGATTTGCGATTTCGATGCGGGAGAGCGGACAGCGCTGGCCCAGATGCTCAAACTGGTCATGGAGAAGTACAACAATCTGTGGGATCGCTCGATGCCCTACATCATGCTGATGCACCAGCGGCCGAGCGATGGGGCGGACTACGGATACTATCGGTTCCACATCGAGTTCTATCCGCCGTACCGAACGCCGGACAAACTGAAGTACCTCGCGGGTTCGGAAGCCGGAGCGGGCGCGTTCATCAACGACACCCATGCGGAGGTCACCGCGCAGACCCTACGCGAGACCGAACCGGTCCACGTCTTCCTGCCCGAATGAGCGCCGGCAAAAGGGTTTAGCGACGCAGGTGGAGGAGAGAGCGCAGACGCTGCCAGAGCAGAGGCAGGCGGGTGCGCCAGGTCAGCGGCACCGGTTCGCGGTAGGTGCGCGGGTCGGTGAGATGCTGTAGTTCCAGGCGTCCGTAACGGCGGACCGCCAGCTCGACGGCAGCATGGACGACCTCCCGGTCACGTTCGAAACGTCCGTGCCAGCCGCAGACGAAGCACTCCGTATTGGCGGCCAGGTTGAGCCAACCGCACAACTCACAGATTTTGAGGTCGTTCTCACGAATCAGGGTCGTTCGGCCCTGGCCCTCCTGTCCTGTCTCTCTCGACATCTCCGCACCCTCTTTCCACCTGTCAGATCCGCTCGACCGCCACCTCAGGGGGTTTCGCGATAGAGAACCTCCAGTACAACATCTCCGACCATCTTCAGAGTCTTCGGACTGCACTTGTCCGCCGTGTCCTGCTGCGTGTGCCAGAAGTGATAGGCATTCGAGTCGTTCGCGCCGCTGGGCAGAGGATGGATCAGGTCTATCATCGGAATGCCTTCCGCGATGATCGCGATATGGTCGTCGTTGATGTCCTGCAGCTCATTGGAGAGGAAAACGTTGCCGTAGCCCAGTGTATTCGCGATTCCATAGACTTTATCGTTGACGCTGGCCGCCGCCGTCTGGCTCGCCCGCTCCCGCGGGAACGTGGCGCCTTTGCCACCCACCATATCGAGCAAAATACCGAAGAAGGGCGTGCCGAACGCGGGCGTCTCGCGGAAGTGGGTCGCGAAGTAGCGAGAGCCGAGCTCGACGCCGTCGCCCTTGCCGCCGTTCGCCAGAAAGTCGCCGTAGTCCTCGCCGTCGTCCAATAGCAGCAGAACGCCTACCGCAGGCTTCTGCTTCTTGAAAATACGCGCCATCTCCAGCAGCACCGCCACACCGGAGGCGGCGTCGTTCGCGCCCATAATGGGCGCGGTCGGCTGCCAGCCGTTGGCTCCATAGCGGAAGCCTGGCGAGCGCTTCGCGGAATACGGTCCATCGGCGATCGGTCGCGTATCCCAGTGCGCCATCAGCAGAATCGGATGCGCGGAAGGCTTGTCCGACCCGGCCGGATTGAAAACGCCGATCACATTGGTGACCGGCAGACCATGATAGGTAAAGGTCTGCGTCAGGGTGGAGTCGGCATATCTCTTCATTTCGGCAATAAGATACTCTTTTGTCTTCTCATGGGCCGCCGTGCCGAGCGGACGCACCCCGAAATCGCACTGCTTTTTCAGGATCTCATAGGCGAGGTCGCCATCGAACGCCTCGTGTGTGCGGCCCGCTTGAGGAGTCGGGGTATGCGTTGTTCCTTCGGGAGGCATGGGGGCGCTGTTGGCGCTGACTTGAGCGACAGGCGGAGGGCTCTGACAGCCGCCCAAATAGAACGCCGCTGTCAGGCCCAGACAGAACAGGGCAAGGGCGGTTCGCTGGAACCGCCCCGTACTTCGCAGAAAGGGGTGCGAAGCGCTCAAAGGAATGTTATTTGCCTTTAGTGACAAGCCGCTCATCACCTTTCGTGATCGTGGAATGGTCGTTCAGATAGGCGTTGATAGCGGCCTCCAGCGTCTTCCCCGTATCCTTTTTCTCGCTGCTTTTCCAGACTTTGGAGTAGGCTAGGCCACCGTTGGCAAGCGGCGCCCGCATGGCGACCGTATAGGTCTTGCCATTTTCCAGGGCATCGCCATTGACCTTTACGGAGAGGACATGCTTGTCCGCGCCGCCGTCCGGGTTCACCATCACCGTCATTCCGGAAAACTGCAAAAACGCGCTGTTGAACTTTGGGTAGAGGAACAGCCCATGCTCCAGAGCAGCCCGCAACTGCTCACCGGTCAGCTTAAGCACGAAGATATTGTCGCTCTTATACGACAACGCTTTGATCAGGTCGGAGGAGGCAAACTTGCCCTTCGACACCCCGACCAGTTCCTCGAACGCGCTGGCGTCTATCAGCGCGACATCCGCCTTTGCGCTCGCGCGCATGGCGTCTGCGACGACATCGCCCAGGACGCTCTCTTTCAGCCCGATCTCTTTGGTCGTCAACTCGACGTCCGTTGACTTCTGAGTTTCGGCAGACCCGGCGGCGGCAACGCATAGCGAGAACGCCATCGTGCCTATCAGACCGACCAGGGCGACCGAACGCCGCCCGAATGGTCTCATTGGTTTTATATCTCTTTCTGCCCTGACAACGGGCACAAGCCGGACGGCATCCTGAGATGACCCGTCCTATGCGAACCTCGATCAAATCTCATTAGAGACGCGAAGCCTCTAGCGAATCTCACTCTGCACCCGTCTCGTCTGCCGCCAATTAAGGAAAGCCTGCAGAAAAGGACCGATGTTGCCGTTCATCATCCCGATCACATCACCCGTCTCGTAGCCGGATCGCATATCTTTCACCATCGTGTAGGGCTGGAACACATAGGAGCGGTCCTGGTTGCCCCACTCGTTATCCTTGCGTTCTCCCCGCAGAGCGGCCAGCTTCTCCTCGCTCTCCCGCTTTTCCCGCTCCAGGAGGCGCACCTGCAGGACATGCAGCGCCATCGCCTTGTTCTTATGCTGGGACCTCTCGTTCTGGCAGGTCACCACGGTGTTGGTCGGGATATGGGTGATACGCACCGCCGAGTCGGTTTTATTGACATGCTGCCCGCCAGCGCCGCTGGAGCGGTAGTAGTCGATACGCAGATCGTCCGGATCGATGGCGACACTGATCTCTTCTCCCAGATCGGGCAGAACATCCACCTGCGCGAAGGAGGTCTGGCGGCGTTTGGCGGCATCGAAGGGAGAGATCCGCACCAGTCGGTGCACGCCTTTTTCCGCCTGCAGGTAGCCATAAGCGTTCTTGCCGCGCACGAGAAAGGTCGTGCTTTTGAATCCGGCGATATCGGCTTCCGCCTCCTCGAGTATCTCGCACCGGTAACCGTTGTTTTCGGCCCAGCGCAGGTACATCTTCTGCAGCATCGCCACCCAGTCGCAGGCATCGGTCCCGCCCGCGCCCGCGTTTATTTCGACGATGGCGTCGTTGGAATCGTGCTCGCCCCCGAGCAGCGTCTCCAGTTGCAGGCGATCCAGTACGACAGCAATACGCTGCGCCTCTTCCTGCTGTTCCTGTTCGGCCGCTTCGTCCGTCTCCCCGGATTCGGCGAGCAGTTCGCACATCGCTTCCAGGTCGTCCAGCCGACGCTCGATGGCAATATACGGCGCCACGGCCTCGCGCAGCTTACTTAGCCTCTGCAAGACGACCTGTGCATTTGCAGAATCGGTCCAGAGGTCGGGCTGCGCAGCCTGCGCCTCCAGTTGCGTTATCTCTTCCTGGCGTCCGGTCTGGTCAAAGATGACCTCCCAGCTCGACCAGCCGGGCGCGTAAATCACGCGCTTCACGGCGAACATCTTCGAGCAATTGAATTTCCCTCTTGAAAGGCGCCCTCTCCCGCCGTTTCTCTTCTTATAAGAGTCCCGGCAGGGTCGCTTTTCCGTACATTTCTCTTCTTCAGTATACAACCGCACCGGGGCGATGTCAAGGTAATTCGGCCCTCACTCTATTGGCCAGGTTTCCTACCTCAACGTTAAATTCGGCCCTCACTCTGTTAGACGTAAGGGCCTGAGGATATGTTTCGTTGCTCGAAAGCGGAAGGAGGCTCGTTTGCACCGCAGCGGCAGCCTCAGACTGGATACGGGCACAGCGCAAATCACTCACCGTCTCCCGCCGCACCCACGACACCGTTTAGCCGTTTAGCGTAGCGAATAGTAGAGGTCATGTACCTGATCGACGGTCAGCATGCCGGTATATGTCGTCTCGATCTCGCCGCGCGGCGTCAGGACGCGCCAGCGTTCGATATGCCGATTGAACCTCGGCGGTTGGGGTGGATTGGCCAGATTGGGAACGATACGCTCGTAGAGACTGAAGCTGGTGACATCATCTGTGTAGCGCAGCAGAACGAACAGCAACTGACTGTTGCCGCCCGGAAACACCCAGACGCCCCCCAGATGAAACCCGGTCGGCAGACTGGTCGGAACGAGCGGTGCGAAGGGCAGGCGTCCCTGCGCCTGCTCCAGAGAGCGGTACTGCGAGTTGGGTGGAAAGAGCGGGCGAACCTGAGCCTGTCGCAGGTACGCCAGATTGAAATCCTGCGGCCCCAGGACGTTCGGCCCGATGGTCACGCTGGTCAAGTAGCGGTGGGAGAGAACCCGTCCCATCGCGTCCGCTTTCTCGTTTTTGAGCTGAACTCCGGTTTCGTCATCGATCCAGAACTTGAAGCCCGGTCGGCCTGCTTCCCCAACGCCTGCTACGGGGAGCAGCTCCACGATAGACGCCTGCCGGCCCGCCACCTGCTCTGTTCCCATCACCCGAGCCGAATAGAAGCCGCTGCGAATGGCGGTGAACATCCGCTTCTCGTGATCATCCCATTCGGTAGGCCAGAAAGCCACATCCATGATCCCGGTGCTGGAATGATAGTTGCGGACCTCGCCGGGACTCACCAACAGGATGTCGCCCGCCAGTTTGCCGTTGAGGAAGGTCACCAGAGTCCGCCCCCGCTTATCTCCTTTGATCGTCTGCTGAAGGGGGAAATTGTTCTGCGCCGACACCTGCGTGACCATCTCACCGACATACTCCGAGGTCGGGCGGATCATCTTGCGAAGCAGTTCCATCGCGACTTTGTCGAGCGGCGGACGCGGCGCCTGCCGGGGCGGAAGAAAGCCTTTTTGAACGCCCCCCGCCCGTGGAGCCTCTGGGTGCGGAACAGGATTCGGTGGTCTGGCTGCCGGATTTCGCGGTGGGACGCTCTGAATACGGCGTGTGACAGGCGGGTGTTGTTGACGCCTGCGCCCCTGCCCAATCACGCTCCCACCGACCAGAAGAGAGAGCGCGACGAGCGAAGCCACCCGAAGCGAACGCCCATATCCGGCGGGGATAGTGAACAACGAGGGCAGGCGCGTACGCCCACCCTCAGAATTTTTCCAGTTGGTTTGCCTCATAGGTTGTTTCATCGGTCTTTGCATCGTTGCGATGTGGATTTTAACCGTCCACATCGGCCCGGCCGTCCGCCGGACGACATCATAAATTCGCCGTCGAGGCACTGCTGTCCGTGTGGTTTTCACTGCCGGCGCCGTTCGCGCCATCCACTTCCGCCTTCGCCGCAACCGGATCATCAAACGGATTGGAAGCGGCGAACGCCACCTGCCGCGAGAGATCCTCCCCTGCGGTGGTCCCGGCAACGGTAGGCGGAGAGACCTCCTTCGCGGGGGCCACCCGCATGTTGCCATTTACCAGCAACACCAGCGCAGCGGCGGCAAACCCGACAGTCAGCGCCGGGACATGCCAGGTACGCATACCAGCCTGGAGACTGACCCGCCAGTTCTGCACCATATCCCGCACCGACCATCCGCGTACCGGCTCCGGCTCGACAAGGTCGAGCCGTGCATGGAGTTTCGCCATGAAGTCGTCGGCGGTATCGTACCGGTCCGCGCTGCGCAGAACCTGCACGGTCGCCTGCATCTGCTGAGACAACTGGGTACACTCCTCACAGGCGGTCAGATGCTTTTCGACTTCCCAGACTTCTCGCGCCGAAAGCGCATTCTCTATATAGTCGGAGAGCTTCGGCTCTACCGAACGACACTCTGCATTGTCATTGTTAAATTGAAAAGACATGATCTCAATCCGATCCTGCCAACACCAGTCGGCGACATTACATCACTCTTCAGAATACCTGATCGTTTCTCATTACCCGGAAACGTTCGTTCGATATCATACGGCGCTTCAGACGACCCCACTCAAGTACGGAGCCAGTTTTTCTCGCAGAGCGCTGCGGGCATTGAACAGCCGCGACTTTACCGTACCGAGAGGGCAGCCGACGATCGCAGAGATCTCGTCGTAGGGCAGTCCCTCGATGTCGTAAAGCAGCACTACGGTGCGCAGCTTCTCCGGCAACTCGCTAAGCGCCCTGTTCAACATAAGGCCTAGCTCTTTGTTCAGCAGCATCCGCTGCGGATCGAACGCCACATCGGGAATATCGCGCTCCGTCTCGCCCTCGTCTCCGTCGCCTTCCATGGAGAGTGAGGAGGTCAGGGACTGCGCCTTGCTGTTTTTGCGACTGTAGTCGATACACAGATTGGTCGCGATGCGGAACAGCCAGGTGTTGAGGCTGGCACGGCTCTGGAACGAGCGGATGCTGAGATAGGCGCGAAGAAATGTCTCCTGCGTCAGGTCTTCCGCATCCAGCGCATGGTGAACCATTCGAAAAACATAGTTGTACACTTTGCTCTTATAGCGCAACACGATCTCATTGAAAGCGGCCCGGTCGTTGGCCTGAGCGCGTTGCACGAGCGCGGTGTCAGCGTGCATGATATTCCCCATGGCGAACATAAGGTTGACTCCGGTTAAATACGGTTCTGGTATCCGTAATGACGTCCGGGACGGCGTTTTGTTCAGTCGTCACGAGTCGCCTTCTGAAGAGACGCTGTAGACGCGACACGCTTGCGGTCCGGCTAGCCTCTCCTCTACAACACCTGAATCCGCAGACGTATTCATAGCCACGAAAGTTCATCAAGGCGCTATCTGCCTTAAAAAATAGTCTTTCGCTGTCCAAATTTCCGTCATGGTCCTGTGTGGCAGCGCGGAACGCCGCTGCCGCACAGGACGGCCTTGACAAAGAAGGTTCCCTTCTCTATACTGCAAATCAGGTCAGGGCATTTCTATATCGCAATGACGCAGGTGTCCTGTGGATCAGGTACGACCTCAACGCAGAGTCGTGCGCTGTCGGGAAGGATTTCATGGTGAGAAAATCAGGGAACTGGTTCGCATTCGTCGCCGCCGCCCTCTGCCTGTTCGGCGCAACGGGGCGCAGTCGCGCAGCGATTCGCCTCTATGACAAGTTCGACAACGCCGCGAACTGGGCGCTTCACAGCGGCGCTGCCGTGACCGGAGGGCAGTTGCATCTGACGATTCCGGCGAACACCGTTACGCAGTGCTATGCGGATACAATTAGCGCCTATCCGCTTACCGGTTCGCGCCAATCGATCCAGGTCGTTTCCCACTCCGGCGTCGGCGGAAAGAGCGTTTTCTTTTACGATGCGTTTACGCCCGCCACGGGCAGTTCACTGGAGATGAAGATCGACGACACACCGGGTGGATCCAACATCGTCTGCGGCTACTATGTGAACGGCGTCTACCACTTCGTCGGATCGACCAGCTACGTCCCTACGGCGGATCTCTATTTCGCCTTTCGCGAGTCGCAGGGCACGCTCTCTTACGAGGTTTCGGCGGACGCCGTGACCTGGACGGCAGTCGCTGGCCTGACGAACCCCTTCGGCAGCACACCTCTTAATATGACCTTCCACATGGAGGACAAGGTCTACGCGACGGGTATTTCGACCTCGACGGGCACGGTTCTGGACAACTTCAACTACCAGGCAGGCGGCGGGCACAACAGTCTCGACGACGACCCGCTGGGGAACTGGCAGCTTTATACCGAGCCGGCCGGTCACAGGATCAGTGTTCAGGCGCCTGCCTACGTCTCCGATCCGACGATCCCTAGCGGGGACGGCAACCTGTTCAATTTCCAGATCAACTCGTCCGATCCTTACACCAACGCCTACTATTTTCAGTACCTGCCGCAGGTCGTCAACACCTATTTCGTCTACACCTGTTCCTGGAAATACTTCGCTCCGAGCGGCCCTGTCGCGCAGGCCTACGAGTTTCCCTTCTCGAAGTATCAGGGCGGCACACGCCTGGAGGCCGCGATGCAGTACCTCCCCAACAGCGACGGCGCCGGCTTTCGCTGGCGGGTCTGGGGCGGATCGAACGACGGTTCCTGGCGGGACAAACGGGTAAACGGACAGCTTTACGGCTTCGTGCAGAACCTGGCGTCCAATGCCTGGCATACCTTCATGCTCTACGGAACGCTTCAAAACAACCAGATCACCTATACGACTTTCGTTTCGGACGGGGTCACTTTTCCCATCAACGAGTCCCACCCCGGCACGACCGATTCCAACAACCTGAATACGCTCGTCGTGGCTTATCAGATCGACAACAATGCGACCGGCAACAAACAAAATGTCTATCTGGGGGACTGGAATTTCTCCTGGCCGGAGCGGCAGCTTCCCTAGAAAAAGTCAGCGGAGACATTTTTTACCGCGAACCGGGCAGGAATTATGACCGGCGAATACCAATAGTCTTCCGCGCACAACGAACGAGAGGAGGGGCGGTTTCATGGCGACGGTAGTGACAGGCACCTGCATTTTGTCCCTGAAATGTACGACGAATGTTTGCCCCATGGATGCGATTCACGCGGACGATGAGATGGCCTACATCGATCCCGCACGCTGCGAAGACTGTTATGAGTGCCTGGATGTCTGCCCGATGGACGCGATCATCAAGGCGGAAGATCTACCGGAAAAGAAGCAGAAGTTCATTCAGATCAATGCGGATTTCTTCAAGAAGTAGACTAGACAAGAAGTAGACTAGAGAGGATTGAAAGAGATAATGGATAAGCCGCACTTTGGGCTGACCGGCCTGGCGGTCATGGGTCAGAATCTTGCGCGCAACGTGGCGCATAAGGGTTTTCCTATCGCCGTGCATAACCGCACGACGGAGAAGACCACGGACTTTATGCGCGAACATGGAGGCGAGGGCGCCTTCACCGGTTCGACCGATATCGCCTCGTTCGTGGCGGCGCTGGAATCACCACGCGCCATCATGATCATGGTGAAGGCCGGACAGCCGGTGGACGACGTGATCGCGGAGCTGAAACCGCACCTGAACCAGGGCGATCTGCTGATCGACGGCGGCAACTCGCTCTTCACAGACACCGAGCGCCGCAGCAAAGCCCTGGAAGCCGAGGGTTTTCGCTTCATAGGCACAGGCGTTTCCGGTGGGGAAGAGGGCGCTTTGAACGGGCCAAGCATCATGCCGGGCGGTTCGAAAGAGGCGTATGAGATCGTCGCGCCCATCTTCACGAAGATCGCGGCCCAGGTGGACGGCGTCCCCTGCTGCACCCATATCGGCGAAGGTGGCGCGGGCCACTACGTGAAAATGGTACACAATGGCATCGAGTACGCCGACATGCAGTTGATCGCGGAAGCCTACGACCTGCTCAAAAACGCGGTCGGACTGAACAATGCGGAGATCGGCCAGGTCTTCACGGAGTGGAACCAGGGCGATCTCGACTCCTTCTTGATCGAGATCACTGCGGCGATCTTCCGGACCAAAGACCCGGACACGGGCGACTACCTGGTGGACAAGGTATTGGACAAGGCCGCGCAGAAAGGAACCGGCAAGTGGACCTCACAGTCCTCGCTAGATCTCGGCGTGCCGGTGACTGCGATTACGGAGGCTGTCTTCGCCCGGATGCTCTCTTCGCTAAAGGAGCAGCGGGTCGTCGCGGCCAAGGTGCTGCCGGGGCCGTCGGGAATCTACTCCGGAGACAAGGCTGCCTTTGTCAACTCCATTCGGGACGCGCTCTACGCCTCGAAAGTGGTGGCCTACGCCCAGGGCTTCGACCAGATGCTGGCGGCGGCCAGGGAGTTCGACTGGACGCTGCATCCCGGTGAGATCGCGACCATCTGGCGCGGCGGCTGCATCATCCGCGCCCGCTTCCTCAACCGTATCCAGGAAGCCTATACCAGCAACCCCACCCTGCAGAACCTTCTGCTCGCGCCTTACTTCACAGAAGCGGTGCGAAACGGGCAGGAGGGCTGGCGCAAGGTCGTCGCCGAAGCCGCCTATCTCGGCATCCCTGTCCCGGCGTTCGCCTCCTCGCTCGCCTACTACGACGGCTACCGCCGCGAGCGCCTGCCCGCCAATCTGATTCAGGCGCAGCGCGACCTCTTCGGCGCGCACACCTACGAGCGCGTAGACAAACCCGGCGTCTTCCACTCCCGCTGGGGTTAACATGCCCTGGACCTTCCTTCCCGGCGCTGAACCGTCGGAGGAACCGGTAGAGCGGTGCACGGAAAGGAAATTCTCGAAGCATGACAATGGAAGAGAGGCCCTGGCAGGGCGCGGCAGAGACGCTGCGCCTTGCCCTGACAGATGCGGGGCGAGGCCTGATCGAGCGTGAGGCTTTAGTAGAGACCATTGCGCTGGCGGCGGTCGCGGGAGAGCATCTGCTGGTCATCGGCCCGCCGGGTACGGCCAAGAGCGAAGCGGTGCGGCGTGTGGCGCGCGCCGTCGGCGGCAACTACTTCGAGTATCTGCTGGGCCGTTTCACGGAGCCGAGCGAGATCTTTGGCCCGATCGACCTGCGCCGTCTGCGCGAGGGCGTTGTCGAGACGGAGACGGCGGGCATGCTGCCGGAGGCCGAGATCGCCTTTCTCGATGAGGTCTTTCTTGGCTCCAGCGCCATCCTGAACACCCTGCTCGGCCTGCTGAACGAGCGCGTCTTTCGGCGCGGTCATACGGTGCGACAGGTGCCGCTGCGGGTCTGTGTGGGCGCCTCCAACGCGCTTCCGGAAGATCCCGCTCTAGCAGCCTTCGCCGACCGCTTCCTGCTCCGCGCCTTTGTCGAGCCGATCCCAAGCCCACGCCTGGAAGACCTGCTGGAAGGCGGCTGGTCGCTCGCGACGCAGGCCGATGGCCGGCGCGCCTCCATCGCCGACATGGACCTCCTGGCGAACGCCTCTCGACAGGCCGATCTGGGGGGAGTGCGGCCGTTTCTGGCGCACGCCCTGCGCACTCTCCGTGCTGCCGGAATCCTGCTGACGGATCGCCGTGCCGTGCGCGTCCAGCGCCTGATCGCCGCCGCTGCCACGCTGGCCGGTCGAGACCGCCCGACCGAAGCCGATCTCTGGCCTCTGATTCTCGCCCTCCCGACGGCGGAGGAGCAGGCCTTGGGCCGGGAGAGCTTGCGCGATCTGCTCACGACCACCGAAAACACAACGCTCCGCGCCGCCGCCGAGGAGGCTTCGCTTGGTCCGCTGGCCCGCGCCGCCCGCCTCGCCACGGCTGGACGCCAGACCCTCGCCGACCGCCCGGAAACGCCTGAAGTCGGCCCCCTTGCTGTCTGGCGCTTAAAACTTGAAGGCATCGTCCGAGAGATAGACGCCGGTTTCGTGCCCGAATCGCTCCCGCCCGACCTCGCCGCTGTCCGCACAGAGATCGCCCATATTCTCTCTCCCGCCTCCTGAACACTCTCGAAATAGAAAGACCGGATGCCACAGGAATTCACAACCCTTCTCCACTGGTTTCCCCGAGAGCGCCCTCTCCTCCCGTGCGCGGTGGCAGCGCACGGAGAGGCGGCGCAACGGCTGGCGCGCCGCCTGCTGGAGTACGGCGAGGCGGAGTTGGAGCAGTTGCAGGGCGTGGCGGAGTGGGGAATATTGCTTATAAGAGGCGACATGGCGATGCTGCCGTGGGCGGAGGGAGTGATCTATATGGGGCAGGACGCGGAGGCTCCCGCGCTGCTGCTCCCGACCGCCCTGCGCCCCGACTTTCCGGTGGCGTTGCTGGAGCGGGCGCTGCGGGCACAGTTTCCCACGGTTGCGCCCCCGCTTGCCGTGCTGCCGGGAACACTCCAAGTCGTCTCGATGGCCGGAGCAAGAACGGTGGCGCGCGCACGCCTGCAGGCCTGGTTGGAGGGCCAATAATGGAACTGCCACGCGCCCTTATGCCCTGGTCGGTCTGGCTGGAACTGTTTCCCAGAGAGGTCGTGCAGAGCTTTGGATCGATGCTGCAGCGCCTGGATCGCGCCGTGGGGCCGCTGCACGTGCGGAGCGAGACGGGCCAGGGAGAGCCCGATGGCTTCGACGGCCTGACCCGGCGCGGCAGCTACGAACGTCTGCTCCTCACGGAGTGGCTGCTGGCCGACGAGATGCCCGACGAGTTTATTCGCCGCGCCATCATGGGTGAGCATGCCTTCTATCAGGTGGCGCGGCGGGAACCTGCAGGTTCCCGTCTCTCCGTCGCGCTGTTCGACGCCGGCCCCAATCAGCTCGGCTCCCCGCGCCTCGCGCATCTGGCTGCCTTGATCGTGCTGGCGCGGCGGGCGCAGGCGGCAGGCGCGGAGTTTCGCTGGGGTGTCCTGCAGAGCCGAGAGACGCCGCTGCTCATGGCGGCGGAGG
>JBBQPO010000002.1:0-75482 GCA_038217285.1 Chthonomonadales bacterium | reverse complement strand
GCACTAGGGTAGAGCAGATAGTCTCCCAAATATCTGCTAAAATCATCGTGTTAGCGCTCCTTTATCGATTTGATCGGCAAAACCAAATTCGACAAGGAGTGCTAACTCTCATTGTTCTAGGACATTTGCAAAAGGCTCAAGTGGCCTTAAAAAGTTCGATACGGTCAAACAGTCCTACCATGTCATCATACAAACAGACAATATGACTGTTCCCAACGTACTTTCCGAACAATGGTTCGGCAATGCTTGCTCCCATGAAAAAGTGACGATGAACACAGTCAGTCACATTACCATAATGCGTGTATTCGACAAAAAGGGAAAGGAACTGCTGTGTCCGGTGTCTGCATGGTCTGATCTCGGTAATATCCTTGAGGTAAATGTCGTCCGTCAGAAAGCGGGATGTAAGATTATTATTGAAGGAGGGGATGGAGGCGTTGGCTATCAGGCCGTTCTCTGGTTTTCGGATGGCGCACTTGTCAGACGACGTGTGAGTGATGGAGTTGGCGATGGCACAGACAATGATGCCTTCGAATTCACGAACTACAAACTCAAGCGGTAATTATGTTCGTGTTTAGTCTCTCGCTGATTCGTAAATGAACAGTTCTGGCGCACTCTCTTCTATGAGAAAGTGCGCCCGTTGGTTTTTATTTTATTGCTTGTGAATAGGTCCTATCGTTGGTGCCGTATTGCTTCGACCTGCGTAATCGCAACAAGAGAGGAAAGGGAGGGAATTCTCCGGACAGGCTTCCAGACGAGCGCACGATACCGAAGCAACACGGGGTAAACTGACGAAAGGAGGAATGATGACAACAAAAGCAGTTCGGTATGAAGAAGCTATCATCCGAAGGATGGAATCACGCCTGCTCTGGCGAGATCGCAACCTCGGGAAACTGCTGATGGCTCTGCTGTCGTCCTTGGCAGCGGTGACTGGCTGTGTGCTGCCTGCGGTGATGAACATGTCGCTGTTCTTTCCGAACTTCCTCCCGGTTGCGGCGGGCATTTTTGGCGGCTGTGCATTCGTGCTGACTATCGTCATCTCCCGGGGCATGAAGCTGGATACTCGCGATCTGGACACGCTTCTGGCGACGAATTCCGTCGCGGCAGTGCCGATACTGGTCGCCTATAGCGACAGTTTCGCCAACAGCTCCCACCGTGAACTCAAAGAGAAAGAGACGCTTTTTCGTGAACGCGCCCTCCAGATACTTCGGGCACAGAAAGACCTATCACCTCTTGCAATTACCGGGCCGCGACTTCCCAGCCTGATCCGAATGACCGCGTATGATCTGGATACCGAGGATCGCCGATTGCTGTTGAAAGTAGTTGCGGAGTTGGGAACGCCTGCCTGTTTCGCGGAACTGGACCAGACGCTCTGGAAAATCTGCGTCTGGGAACTCCGAAAAGACGCCCTCGCCCAGCAGCAATTGCGGAGGATGGTTGCGGATTGCAAGGCAACAATCCTTACCAGACACCACGCGATGCGTCCGTCCCGCACCCTGCTGCGGCCCAGCAGCGCCTCCTTCGGGCTGTTACTCCCTACGTCGCCCTCTCGCCCAAAGGCCGGAGACGAGGATCAGTTGCTCCGTGCCGCTGATAAGCAGAGTGAGTAACCTGCTGCGAACTACCTGTTTGCCATACGAGACCTGGAGAGAGCAATGATAGCGGAGCGTATGCGTGTGCCGGTGTTTGTGGGAGAGGGAAGAATCGAGGTTGGCGAGAAGCCTGTCCCTGTGCCACAGACGGGGCAGCTTTTAATACGGGTGGGGGCGAACGCGCTGTGTGGTTCAGAGCGCGGACAGTTTCTGCGCGGAGCGCCGGTGACGCCGGGGCATGAGGCGGCGGGCGTAGTCGTGGCGACGGGGCCGGACACCCAGACGGCAGTCGGGACGCCGGGCGCGGTGTTTCTCATGGATTTTTGTGGAGAATGCCGCTCCTGTCGGCGAGGGGCAACGAACCTGTGCCTCGCCAGGCGCGGGGATATGGGGTTCAATAGGGATGGGGGCTATGCGCCCTACGAACTTGTCCATGAGACGAACTTCTTTCCAACCGGCCCGGACATCTCCGCGACGGAGGCCACGCTTCTGCTCGATATCATGGGAACGGGCAGCCATGCCATTGAACGCGGTCTGCGGGTCTTTCCTGATGCCGCTACGTTGGCGATTACGGGCGCAGGGCCGATAGGTCTTGGTGTGCTGGCGATGGCGAAGATTCTGTTCGGCGAGAACTTTCCCGTTCTGATTGCCGATGTGGTGCCGTTCCGTCTGGATCTGGCGGAACGGCTTGGCGGGCTGCCTGTTCTGCTGGCGGAAACCACGCTGGAAGAGGCGGTGAAACGACAGGGCTGGGCGGGCGCGGACATGGCGATAGATACGAGTGGCAAGGGCGTGGCGCGGCAGTCCTGTCTGGAGAGTCTCGGGCGGAGCGGCATCTTGGTCTGCGTGGGGCATGGCGAGGGATTGAGTGTGGAGGTCTCGCGGCAGCTTATCGCGCCGGAGCGGGCCGTTCTGGGCAGCGAGTATTTCCGTTTCGACGCCCTGCCCGCCAATCTGGAACGCCTGCGAACGCATCGCGCCTATCTGAACCAGATCATCACGCACCGCTTCCCCCTCGAACGCCTTCAGGAGGCGTTTGAACTGTTCTTCGGAGGCCAGACCGGGAAGGTGGTTATCGAGCCATGAGCGAGTCAACCCCTCTGAAAATCGCGGTAGTCGGCGCAGGCGGGTGGGGGCGGCAGCACGCCCGAGCACTGTCGCAGCGGCCCGATGTCCGCCTCTGCGCTATTGTGGGGCGGACGGAGGAGAAGACTCGTCGCCGCGCCGCCGAGTTCGGCACGACACCCTACCTCTCTATCGCGGAGATGCTGAATGCCGAGCAGCCCGACTTCGTCACCCTCTCCCTGCCGAACCAGCAGCATTTCGAGCCGACGCTGGAGGTGATCCGCGCCGGAGTTCCCCTGCTGGCCGAAAAGCCTCTGGTCTTCAATCTGGAGGAGGCGGACATCCTGCTGCGGGAAGCGGACCAGCGCAGTCTGTTCTTCGCGATCAACTTCAATCATCGCTACGCCCGGCCCGTGCAGATGGCACGGGAAGCGATTCAGATCGGAAGGCTCGGCGAGATAACCTTTGCGACATGGCGGTTCGGCGGCGCAGGCTCCAGCGACCATCCCCATGCCAATTTGATAGAGACTCAGTGTCATGGGTTTGATATGCTCGAATATCTCTGCGGCCCCATCGAGGCTCTCTCCGCAGAGATGACGGATAAGACGGGCGGTGGCTATCGCACCCTCGTTCTCTCCCTGCGCTTTGCGAACGGCGCGGTCGGCAGTCTGGTCGGAAGCTACGACTCCTCGTATGCCTACCCACAGACGCATCGTGTCGAGATCAACGGCACACAGGGCCGCATTCTCATCGAGGACACCGTACAGCGCTATGGTTTCCAGGCAGCGGGCAGCGAGACCGCTGAGGTCTGGCAGGCAGGTTATTTCAACGACCGTGACCGGGAATTTCACCGCACTTTCGACGCCTATCTGGAAGCCATGCTGGCTGCGTTTCGGCGCAAAGAGGCCCCGCCTGTTCCCGCGCAGTGCGGCAGACGGGCATTGCAGTTGGCTTATGCCGCCATCGATTCGTTTCAGACAGGCCGCCGTATGACCGGTCTGTCCCAAAGTTGATGTGGGCGTAAACGTGTGTCCGGCTCGTTCCCCTTGACGAAGCCCGTTTTTTGGCCTATAATGGCAGTATGGCGAACCGTATTTCCCGATCCACAGCCAGACCGTCCGGTACCCGTACACGCACCCGACGCACCGTCACTCTGAGCAGTCCCCGCAAGCGTTTCAAGACCTTCCTCGCACTGGTCTTGCTGACGACGCTGACGCTCATCGCGGTCGGTCTGGTGGGATTCCTGGTCATCTTCTGGCGATTCTCGGCGGAACTGCCCAGCATCGAGGCCGTCACCGCCGAAATCAAGGGGCCGGTGCCGACGACGGTCTGGACAGAGGACGGCGTTCAACTCGCGAAGCTGGATGTCGTCAATCAGCAGCCGGTCGCGCTTGATCAGGTGCCGAAAAATCTTATCAACGCCACTGTCGCCATCGAAGATCACCGCTTCTGGGATCATCCGGGAATTGATGTTCAGGGCATCGGGCGGGCGATTGTGGCGAACCTGCGGGGCAGCGGCCTGCACCAGGGAGCCAGTACACTTACCCAGCAGTTCGTGCGCCAGCCGGAAGTCTCGCAGTCCCTCAATCCCGAAGCGAAGCAGGACAACCGCTTTGGCCTGTCGGGCGATAAGAAATACTCCCGTAAAATTCGCGAGGCCCTGATCGCCCTGCGGATGGAGCAGATCTATTCCAAGCGCGAAATACTCCAGCTCTATCTGAACAACGTCTACTACGGCTCCGGGGCGTATGGCATCGAAGCCTCTTCGCAGACCTATTTCGGCAAACACGCCAGCAAACTCACGCTCTCCGAGGCCGCGCTGCTCGCCGGTCTGCCACAGCGTCCGAGCAAGTTCACCCCCTTCGATCATCTCAAAGCCGCCCTGAAACGGCGTGACGAAGTGCTGAACGCCATGCAGACCTACGGCTACATTCGCCCGGCGGAGTGCGAAGAGGCAAAGGCCGAGACGCCCAACCTCATCGCACAGCCGGACCACAAACTTCAGATATTCAAGGCTCCTTATTTCACGACCTACGTTCTGGAATCGGTTCGCAAAAAGTACGGCGCGGACTACCTCTACAGCGGCCTGCGGATCGAGACGACCCTCAACTTCAAGATGCAGGGGATGGCCGAGCAGGCGCTGGAACAGGGAATCAAGAACGCCAACAACGGCGCAAACCAGGGTGCAGTCGTTTCGCTGGACAATAAGACGGGTTACATCCGGGCGATGGTCGGCGGGCGCGACTACCGCACCAGCCGCTACAACGCCATCACGCAGGGCCGACGGCAGCCCGGTTCCGCCTTCAAAGCCTTTGTCTACTGCGCGGCCTTCGATACAGACACGTTTAAACTCGACGACTCGCTCTCCGACACCTATTTTGCCTATCCCGGTGATCCGAAGCATCGCGGCGTCAAAGGCGAAACCAATCAGACGCTCGACCTGACGACAGCCATTGCCAAGTCGTCGAACTCGGTCGCAGTACAGGTCGCCTATAAGGTCGGAATCCGGGTAGTTATCCAGTACGCGCATAAGATGGGAATCACCACGCATCTAGACCCCTACCTGCCGACGGCCATCGGTGCGAGCGCCGTGCGGCCTCTCGACATCTGTTCCGCCTACACCATTTTCCCCATGAACGGCAGCCGGGCGCATCCCATGTCGGTTGTGCGGATCAGTGATGCCAACGGCAACCTTATTGAAGAGAACACGCCGGATGTCGAGACGGAGATCCTCAAGCAGAGTACAGTGGATCAGATGAACAAAGCGTTCGATGCGGTCGTGCAGTACGGAACGGGCGTGGCGGCGCGTGGTAATGAAAAGACGGGCATCATTGAGAACGCTCGTGGCAAGACGGGAACGACGAACGACAGTCGTGATGTCTGGTTTGTCGGGTATACGCCGGAACTGACGACAGCGATCTGGGTGACCAATGTCGCGATGGTCGGCAAGAAGACGAAGCACTACGTCTACAGAGAGATGCCGGGCGCGTTCGGAGGCACGGTCTGCGCCCCGATCTGGCACGACTTCATGCTGAAAGCGGTGCCGGAAGAGCGGAAGTTCCGGCTGATCGCCTCTACAGAACCGTTCCCGCCCGTAGACCCGAATCAGGGCGCAGAGGGCGATAAGCCCAAACCGCGCCCGCGTGTGAAAAAGCCTGTGGTCAAGCCGACGGCGCCGGTCCCGGCTGAAAACGCGGATATTCCCGGTTCCAGCGGCGTCCCCACACAGAACCCGGCGGATACGGGCGACACGACGCCTCCTCTGCCGGAAGACCCACTGCCGCCCGATAACAGCAAGCCTGCTACCGGGGAGGGAACCGCTGAGGTCACCCCGACGCCTCGCGTTTCCGCACCGCCACCCACGCGCACTCCCCCGCCAGCGGCCCTGGAGATGGTCAGTGTCCGTATCTGCGTGGAGAGCGGCGACCTCGCCGGGAAGTGGTGCAACGAAACCAAGACGGTGCGTATTGCGGCGGCGCTTGCGGCGAAGATGCATCGCTGCCGCCAGCACAAAGCCCCACCAGGCGAGAATGAATAGAGCGCGTAAACAGAGAGAACCTCTTGAATCCGATAAAGAATAATGAGGAGAGGCGACGGGGTGATTGTATGGCAATGGTAGAGGTGCTGGTCCCGCAGATGGGCGAAGGCCTGACGGAAGTCCGCATTCTGGAGTTCCAGAAGCAGCCGGGAGACCAGGTGCAACGGGATGAACTGCTCTATAGTATGGAGACGGACAAGGCGACGCTGGATGTCGAATCGCCGTTTGAGGGAGTGCTGCGGGAGTGGCTGGCGCAGGCCGGAACCATTCTGTCGGTAGGCGCTCCGGTGGCTCGGATTGAAGTCAGTGCGGAGAGTGCAGCCTCTCTTGTGGCCGAGGACCGCCCCGGTATTGGCACCCTCAATGGAGCAGGCAAAGGCAGCAGTGCGAACGGCTCCCGACCTCCGGTTATCATTCCACCCCGCACCCGCGCCTACGGCAAAGAGAAGGGTCTGACCGAAGCGGAGATGCTGCTGATTCCGGCAGTGACGGGCAAGTTGATGCCCGCCGACGTGGATGCCTATCTCGCAGACAAGGGCCGAGCGAGTGTGGAAGCCCAGCCGGACTATGCGGAGTATTCCCTCTCCGCGCAGCAGCGCACATTTGCCTATCGCCTGCGGCGCAGCGCCCAGGTGGTGATATCGGGAACAATACGGCGTCCCGTGGAGTGGAACGCAGTGCGGGAGTTTGTCACGGAGGCGCGTGAGAAGGGTGCCGAACCGCGTCCGACGGAGTTTCAGACCTTCGCCTTTTGTGTGGCGCAGACGGTGCGGGAGTTTCCGAAGTTCCGTTCCACGCTCATCGGGGAAGAGGTCGTGCGTGAGTTCGCCCATCTCAATCTCGGCATCGCCGTCGCCCGTCCGAACGAGGAGCTGACCACCGCCGTCGTCCCGAATGCGGACACGCTAGATTTTCCGGCCTTTGTGACGACCGCACAGGCCAAGATTCAGTCGGCGCGAACGGGAGAGGATCAGGTGGAGGCCGATACGCAACTGTTGCTGACCTATCTGGGCGCGACGGGAATCGAGGACGCGATTCCCGTGCTGGTTGCTCCCGCTGTCGCCATTCTGTTTCTGGGCGCGGCCTTCGAGCAGGAGGGCCGGGTACGGGCAAACCTTGTCCTCACCTTCGATCATCGGCTTATCTATGGGGTGGAGGCGGCGAAGTTTCTCAATAGCGTCGCGGAGCGTATCGCGCAGTGGCAGGTTCCGAACCCCTGACGGATGTTCGTCCGAGGGTTCGCGCCACCGGCACAGGCTGCTCTGCCGGTGGCGTTTTTGTGTGGAAAGCGACAGAACAAAAGGAGGTGGCCCGGAGCCGCTTGCGCGTTCCGGGCCACTTGCAGGCGGGTCAGGACGGTCGCCCGTTCATAACCCCTTGGCTAAAACAGGCTAGACCGCCTGCTCACCTCGTTGACTATCATTCATGCTAGCCACCACCTCCTTTCAAGTCAAGGCTATTATCGCAGGTAGAATCGCGAAAGTCAAGCGGTTTGGAACAGATTTTTTTGACGGCAGCCATTCGCAGCAGTAAGGCGCAGAGCAAAAAGGAGTACAGGCGTGGAAATTCGAGAAATCACCGATGACGAACTGCAAGAAGCCTACTATCTTGGCACACAGGCGTTCGGACATGGCGAACGAGACGACAATTTTGCGGAGAACCGGCGCAAAGACCCCAACCGTCTGCCCTCCACCTCCTATGGCATCTGGGACGCTGAGGGTTTGCAGGCGAAGGCGACCGTCATCCACTATCAGCAGCAGTTCGGCCCGAACTGCGTCTTCTCAATGGGCGGCATCGCGGGCGTAGTGTCGCTTCCTGCCAGCCGGGGACGCGGTTACGCGGGCAAGATTCTGCGCCATACGCTGGAGCAGATGCGGGAGAAGGGCGAGTTTGTCTCTGACCTGTTCCCGTTCAGTTGGGAGTTCTACGGGCGATTGGGTTGGGCCTGGGTCGGCAAGCGCAGCGACTATGTCGTGACGACGCGGGTCTTCCAGACGGACAAAGGGACGGCGAACGTCCGCGCCGCTCGCCCGGCAGACCGGGCCGCGATCAATGCCTGTTACACAGCCTATGCCGGACGGTATCGGGGCCTCATCGTCCGGGATGAGCGGTTCTGGAACCGCATTCTGGACGATGGCGACCGCGAGTATACCTATACCTACCTCTATGAACAGGACGGTCACGTAGAAGGCTACCTCACCTTCCGGGGCTGGAAACGCGAAGAGACCCGCCTGCGCGAGTTCGTTGCGCTGACCCCGCAGGCGCAGCGTGGTCTGCTCGGTCTCCTGCGGCGGCATGAGATGCAGGTCGAGAATTTCGCCTGGTCTGCGCCCGAAGACGATGCGCTCTGGCATCAGGTCTATCACTGGGATATGAAAACGCAGACCCGTCCGGTGACGATGGCACGCATTGTGGACGTTCCTACGGCGCTGATGGCCTGGAAGCCGGACGCAGTGATTTCCGGTGCGGTCGTGCTGCGCGTTCTGGACACGACCGCTCCCTGGAACAACGCGACCTGGCGGCTGGAGTTTGGCGCGGGCGAGGCTGCCATCTCCCCGATTCAGACCCAACCCGACCTCACGCTCGATATTCAGGCGCTTTCGCAGGCGTATCACGGAACGCCGAATCTGGACAGCCTGCGCCAGGGCGGGAGACTTGAAGTCCACTCGGAAACGGGTTATGAAGCGCTGCGGCAGTTCCTCGACGGCCCACCGATGTGGATGAACGATTCGTTTTAATCTCTTCTTGTGCGTTGGAGGAGGGGGAGCAGTGGGGATCGTGCAGTCTTTGCGGCAGTACGGAAAATCGGCGGCGATGAAGGCGACGGGCATGATAGGCGATAGCCCGTTCTATCTGTTCAACTACCTGCTGCGTCTGCTGCGCGTTCTCGTCCTGCTGACACTGTGGCGCACTCTGCTGCCGACTCACGGGGCGACCTCTGGTCTGACGCTGGCACAGGTGCTGACCTATACCGTCGTCGGGGAGGCGGTAGAGCAGCTTCTGGCCTGCCGCACCTGGCTGGAGGATGCGTTCTGGAGCGGCGACATCGCGACGCGCTTCCTGCGGCCGATGGGCATCTTCGCGCAGTTCACCGCCGAGATGCTGGGGCCGATTGCGCTCGGTCTGCTGTTATTCTCTCTGCCGCTGTTGGCGTTGGCCCCGTTGCTCGGCGTCAATCCGCTGCCTGCCAGCATCGGGGCCGGACTCCTGTTTGCGGTGAGTCTCGGAATGGCAGTGGCGGTCAGTCTGGCAATGGAGTATATTTTTTCTGGCGTTGCCATCGCCCTCAAGGTAGACCCCTATGCTCTCAACAGCCTGCGGGCGGCGATCTGGGCGGCGCTGTCGGGGGCTTTTTTGCCGCTGGCCCTGCTGCCGCCGTCCGTAGGCCGGGTGTTCGAGTGGCTGCCGTTCGCTGCGACCGCCTCGACGCCATTGAAAATCTATATCGGCAGCGGCCCGACGCTGTTCATGCTCGCGATGCAGGCGTTGTGGGCAGCGCTGCTCTGGCCTCTGGCAATCTGGTTATGGCAACGCAACCGGGAGAGGATGGTGTCGTATGGCGGCTGAGACGAGGCTGACCGCGTTTCCGGTGCGTATCTTGCGGCTCTGGTGGGTCTATACACGTCTGAACCTGCTTACTCTTACCCGCGACCTTAACTCGTTTGTGATCTGGACCATCTCGGATATTATCACGAACGTAACCGCTGTGATGGGAATGCTATTTCTCGCCACCCGGTTTCAGGGCATCGGGGTCTGGAGCCTGGCGCAGACTGTCTTCATGCTGGGCTACGCCGCTCTGGTGGATGGCGTGAGTGCGCTGTTTTTCAACTATAACGTCCTGTATATCAGCCGCCGGATCGGGCGCGGGCAGATGGACCATCTCCTCATTCAGCCACAGCCGCTCTGGATGTCGCTGCTGACGGAAGGGTTTGCGCCCGCTTACGCAGTGCCGATGCTTGTGCCGGGGTTTATCATGGTCTGGTGGGCGTCCGTGCGGCTGACGCATCCCGTCTCCCTGCCTGCGTTCGCACTCAGCCTAACGGCCTCGATGATCGTGCTGATCTCCTATCAGTTTCTGTGGGGCAGTCTGGCGTTTGCGGCTCCCCGTGCGGCGGAAGAGATCAACACCTCGACCCTGGAACTGATGAGCCAACTCAAGCAGTATCCCCTCAACGGAGCCGGAGGACTGCTTCGTTTCGGGCTGGTGACGGCGCTGCCGGTCGGGTTTCTGGCCTGGATCCCCTGCAGGGCGCTGCTCGGTATGGATACCTCCGCGCTCAGTCTGTGGAAAACGCCGTGTGCCGCGCTGGTGTTGAGCCTGCTGGCGACCATCGCCTTTCGGAAGGGAATGCAGACGTATGCGAAGACAGGATCACAGCGCTACAGCGGATTCGGACATCGTAATTGAGTTGTGCGGGGTGGGCAAGATGTTTCGGCAGCGGCAGCGTTCCGAACGATTGAGCGACGTGTTCCGCAACCTGTTTCACCCCACCATCAAAGAGGTTCATGCCCTGCGCGACATTTCGATGCAGATTCATCGGGGCGAAATCGTCGCCTACGCCGGGCCGAACGGGGCAGGCAAAAGCACGACGGTCAAGCTCTGTTCCGGGATGCTGGCCCCGGACACCGGCACGGTGCGGGTGCTGGGCTTCGATCCGATGCGGGAGCGAGTGCGTTTTGTTGGCAGTATCGGTGTAGTATTCGGACAGCGCACCGAACTCTGGTCCGAGCATCCGGTGGCGGCAAGTTTCGAGTGGAAGCGGGTGGTCTGGGACATCCCCCGTGAGCGCTACGACCGAATGTTGGGTTTCGTGAAGGAGGTGCTGGGTCTCGATGAGTTTTTCCAGACGCTTGTCCGCGAACTCAGTCTGGGGCAGCGAATGCGGGCCGACCTGGGCCTCGCACTGCTGCACGAGCCGGACATTCTCTTCCTCGACGAGCCGACGCTTGGCCTGGATGTGCTGGCGAAGCGAAATATCCTCCAGTTCATCAAAGAGATCAACCGGGAACGGCGTATGACCGTCATGGTGACGAGCCACGACATGGCGGAACTGGAGCAACTGGCGGGGCGCATCGTTCTGGTAGACAAAGGCCGCCTCGCCTACGACGGTGACTTTGTGCGATTGCGCCGCGAGTTCGCCGACCGCCGCAGCCTGACCCTGGAAACCGAAACCCCGGTGGCTCCCGTCCTCCTCGGCGCGGAACACCTGAGCAGCGAGGCCAACCGCCACGAGTACGCCTTCGACGCCACGCAGGTCAGCATCTCCGCACTGCTTCAGCAGGCAGCGGAACAGACTCGCCTTCTCGATGTCGAAACCCATCGCGGCCAGATTGACAACGTCATCGCCGACATCTACGAGCGCTGGCAGAAGGAGAATAATCCTCTATCCGTACCGGGGGTTGAAAACCCCCGTCATTAAAGTGCAAACGTCTTCCAGACGGAAATGCCCTGTTGGTTGGCAGTGATTCGAGGGCGTTGCTGGCTGTTGGCCGGGGGGGGCACCCCATAGGCGCTAACTTAGGCACTTTGAACGCTATGCCCGGCTTGGAGGACCTCATCCCCCAACCCCCTTCTCCCAGACGATCGCAGGCTCCCTGGGAGAGTGGCAAATGCAGGAGTAATGTTGAGGACGCAGAAGCAAAAGAGAAGGACAATCCCTCTCCCTCTTCTCCCCCTCCTCCCTCTCTGATAGCAACGAACACGCCAGGACATTCGCAAGCCTGAAAAGCCCCCTTCTCCCAGGGAGCCTGCGACCGCCCGGGAGAAGGGGGCTGGGGGATGAGGTCACCCCAGTGTAGCGAGCGAGCGAGCGCTCATGCTCAAACAGGAACAGATACCTGCGCCGGAAGCCGTGAGTTAGCGCATAGGGTTTTCAACCTCCGGCCAACTGCCCTCTAACCCCCGGCAAACCTTCGGGTTATGGCTACGGCGCGGGGAAGCCGGTGATGGGATTGCCATAGAAGGAGTCCGTGGTATAGGTGGTCAGGACGGCTTTGCCGTCGGTGCCGGGAATGACTTTGACCGGGAGCATGAAGTAGGTGCCGCCGATTTTGTTTTTCGCGTTCAGACCGTTGTCCACGACTTTGCCGTCCTCGCCGACCGTGAAGGTGGCGGTGCGGGCGAGCTTGCCGTCACGCAGAATTTTGATCTCGTAGACGCCGGGATTCTTGTCGAGGAAATGGGTGTCCGGGTATTGTCCGGCGCTCGTCATCTTGTTCGTGGAGGCGATGCTGCTGAAATTGAACAGCCAGCGCTGCCAACGGGGATCGGCCTGTGCGCCGGGTGTACACATATCGTCTTTGATACCGAGGCTGCCCTGCGTCTTCGTGCTGCAAATCTGTTTGCCCTTGTAGAAGACATAGCCTGTCAGGGTAGTCGTATCCAGAACGCCTCGGAACCACATGGCGGCGTGCAGTTGCGGGGCTTCGACATCCGGGCGATCATCGAAACCCATCGTGCCGATGGGCAGTGTCCAGTCGTGGTCAATGAAGTACTCGTTCTGATTTTTGTACTCGGGCAGCGCGTTGCCGTAGTGGAACTTGCCGACCTTGAACTTGCCCGACATCAGGGTTTTCTCGGTACCGGCGAGGGCGTTTTTGAGGTGGATACTGTAGGAGAAAAGCCCGGTGACGATGGTGGCCCGCTTCTCCAGATATTCGTTCGAGATACTCTGGTTGTTGATGCCCGCATACTCGTTTTCAGGGATTTCCGGCGTCGTGAGCGGCATATTCAGCCAGGGAGTTCCGTCCGGCTTGTTAAAGGTGATGCTGAGTTGACTGCCCCCGGCGAGCGGCCCGGCGATGGTGAACGACAGACGCGGCACCCAGGCGGTCGTGTTGTAGACCGGCTCTTTGGCGGTAGGCGTGGTGAAGTAGCGCAGAAATTTGCTGGTGTTAATCCGCAGACTTGCCTTCAGAACCATCGGTTCCGAGTCGGCGCGGCACAGCGCGGGCAGCGTCATGGCGGCGAGAAGCAGCACGAGAATCAGTGAGCGACGTGTTTGCATTTTGGTGGTTCCCTTTCGATACAGCACAGTGATACCCATAGTATAAAGGGGCGGCGAGGCAGCGTCTGTGATATGGCGCACACAAGCGTGTGATGCGTCTTACACAACGCCGGCCACAAGGCTTTCAGGCTCCTCCTCCCCGCAGCAGAAAACGGAGGAGCCAGCAAGACGTCAGGGGAAATGCGATGGGCAAAAGGAGATGGCGACGATGGCGACAGTGGAGATACGCCCGCTTGCGGACGACGAACAGGAGCAGGCAGCGGTTCTGTGGTCGCAAGCATTTGAAAAGGGCGATCTGGAGATGGAAGAGTGGCACAAGATGGAAGAGATGTTGAAAGGACGCAACATCACCTTCGGTCTTTTTGATGCCGCAGGTTTGCAGGCGGCCGTGCTGGTTACGGACTGCAAACTCCAGTTCGGGCCAGAGGTGCAAGTGCCGATGGGGGCAGTGGGCGGAGTTGCCTGCCTTCCGGCGGCGCGGGGCAAAGGCTACGCGGGCGATGCGATCCGGTACGCGCTGGAACGGATGCGCGAGGCCGGACAGGTCACTTCCGTGCTGTCTCCGTTCAGTTGGAGCTTCTATCAGAACCTCGGATGGGACTGGACGGGAGTACGGCGGCAGTACACCGTGCATTCCCGCGTTTTGCGGCCTGACCCAGAGACGGAGTCGGTTCGCGCCTCCACTCCCGACGATAAGCCCGGCATCGAAGCGCTCTACACGCGGTTTGCAGGCCGCTATCGGGGAATGCTGGTTCGGTCGGAGGCGATGTGGAAGCGGCTGCTCGAAGATCGAAAGCAGAAACACGCCTATGCGTTCGTTTACGAAAAGGAAGGCGTGATGGAGGGCTATCTCGTCTTTTACGGCTGGAAGGAAGAACAGACACGCATCCGGGAGTTTTTGACACTCACGCCCCGTGCGCGGCGTGGTCTGCTCGGCCTGCTCCGCCGCCATGAGATGCAGGTCAAGAAGTTCGCCTGGAACGCCCCGCCAGACGACGGCCTCTGGAATCATTTTCTGGACTGGAAACTGGAAACCAAACTGGCCCCGATGCAGATGGCGCGAATCGTGGACGTGCCGGGCGCTCTGGCCTGCCTCCAACCGGGGAAGAGCCTCAATGGAGCGGTACGTGTCGCCGTTCGGGATACCCACGCGCCCTGGAATGCCCGCACCTGGCGGATAGGGTTTGCGGAGGGAACGGTAGAAATCGCAGCGACCGCCGATGCCCCGGAGATCGAGATGGACATCCGCCAACTGACGCAAGCCTTCTTCGGTGCGCCCTTGCTGGAGGAACTGCGGGCAGCCGAGATCATCACTGTTCATGCCGAAGCGGGCTATCAGGCGCTATGCAGTCTTCTGGACGGTCCGCCCACCTGGATCAACGATGACTTTTAATCGAATGAGAAGGACCGCTCCTGAGAGGTCCTATATCGGGAGAGATGGGGAGAAAAGGGAATGCCGATAAAAGCCTGGAAAGCGGTTCAACTGCTGGCGCTGCTGACGCTGTCGGCGCTGCTGGAGGCCGGTGGCGATGCGGGGATGCGGGCGGGCTTGCAGGGCAAGCGGGCGGGATTCGTCGTGGGCGGGCTGCTGCTGCTCACCTATGGAATCGTTGTCAACCTGCCGAAGTGGGACTTCGGGCGGCTGATGGGCGTCTATATTGCGGTCTTCTTTGTCGTGTCACAAGTTGTTGCCGTCGCCGCGTTTCAGGAACGCCTGCGGCTGCCCACGCTCCTCGGAGGCGGGCTGATTGTCGCAGGCGGACTGGTGCTGACGTTCTGGCAGGGCAAATAGTCGGATGGGTTCAGGCTCTGGTTGCGGCTTTGAGCGTGGAGGCGAAATCGTAGACAAGGCCCGTCAGGTCGCTGTCGTCGCGATGCTTGTGGATGAGGTTGACGAGGGCGCTGCCGACGACAACTCCGTCCGCGAAGGCGCAGATATGGCGAACGTGATCGGGGGTAGAGACGCCAAACCCGACGCAGACCGGCGCGGAGGTGTGGGCCTTGATGCGCCCCACGACATCCGTAAGCTCGGCGGGAATGTCCTGTCTGGCGCCGGTGACACCGGTACGAGAGACGCAGTAGACAAACCCCGTAGTGAGTTTCGAGACGACCTCAATGCGGTCTGCGGTGCTGGTAGGGGCGAGCAGAAAGACAGTGTCCAGTCCATGCGCCACCGACGCCCGCTTCCACTCCCCGGCCTCTTCGGGGGTCAGGTCGGTGACGATGTGGGCGTCTGCGCCCTGCGCCTTCGCATCCTGTGCGTACCGCCCCAGACCGTAGTAACGAATCGGGTTGAAGTAGGTCATCAGGATAAGCGGCAGGGTGGGGCAGGCAGCGCGAATCTCCGCGACCATTGCCAGCGCCTTGACGATAGTCATTCCATTGTCCAGAGCGCGTTGGGAAGAGGCTTGAATGCTCGGCCCGTCCGCCAGGGGGTCGCTGAACGGCAGGCCGATCTCGACGGCATCCACGCCCGCTTCTGCCAGCGCCTTCACGACCGCGACGGTTCGCGCCGCATCCGGGTCGCCCGCCGTCACAAAACAGATCAACGCCTTCTCGCCCCGTTCCCGCAGCGCCCCGAACCGCTCATCCAGACGACTCACCGTTTCACCTCATCGTAAAAATGCAGGCCGAAGCAAATGCAGGCAGGTGAGACGATTTCGCGTTCACCTGCCTGCATTCGGCTGCCTGTTACTTCTATTATACACCACGTTAGGGCCGTTATGCAAAAGCGCCTTTGATGACTTTGCCGCCATTCTCGGTCAGACGCTGGAAACGGCCATTGTAGAGATAGGTCAGGGCCATGTCGTTCAGGCCCATCCCGTGCAGAATAGTCGCATGAAGGTCGCGGATATGGTAGGGGTCTGTCCCGGCCTTATACCCGACCTCATCCGAAGAGCCAATTACCGTGCCGCCTTTGACGCCGCCGCCCGCCATCCAAACCGTCTGGACGCCGGGGTTGTGGTCGCGCCCGGTGCTGCCCTGCGAGATCGGCATCCGCCCGAACTCACCGCCCCAGACGACCAGCGTACTGTCGAGCAGTCCGCGCCGCTTCAGGTCTTTCAGCAGCCCGGCTATCGGTTTGTCGGTGTCCCCGGCGTGTTTACCGTGATTGCCCACGATGTCGCCGTGCGCGTCCCAGGTATCGTCGCCGTGTCCGCCGCCGCTGTAGATTTGAATAAATCGAACGCCGCGCTCCACCAGCCGCCGCGCCATAAGGCATTTCCGTCCGAACTTCTCCGTGCGCTGATTGTCAAGGCCATAGAGGGCTTTCGTCTCTTCGGTCTCCTTCGAGATGTCTACGACTTCGGGAGCATGGGCCTGCATCCGGTAGGCGAGTTCGTAGGCTCCGATGCGGGCTTCGAGTTCGCTGTCACCGGGGTTGTTGTGCAGATGCTCTTCGTTCATCTTCGCCAGCAGGTCGAGACTGCTGCGCTGTTCCGCCGCCGAGACACCTTCACCGGGGCTGAGGTCGAGTATAGGGGTTCCTGAAGCGCGGAAGAGGGTTCCCTGGTAGGTGGCAGGCATGAAGCCGGAAGACCAGTTCGGTGCTCCGCCAATCGGGCCACCTCGATGATCCGTCATGACGACGAAGCCGGGCAGGTCCTGATTCTGGGAGCCGAGACCATACGTCACCCACGACCCGACCGAAGGGTGTCCCTGCAAGATCGAGCCGGTATTCATTTCAAAGAGAGCGGGGGCGTGGTTGTTGCTGTCGCCGTAAATCGAGCGGACAAAGCACATATCGTCCACGCACTGCGCCACATTCGGGTAGAGGTCGGAGACCTCGATACCCGACTTACCGTACTTCTGGAACTTGTAGGGGCTTCGCATCAGGGGCGCGTTGCCGCCGCCGCCGAACGTCTTCACCTCTCCCACGTTCTGGAGGACGGTGTTCATACTCTTGCCATGATATTTTTCCAGATCAGGCTTGGGATCGAACGTATCTACCTGACTCGGGCCACCGTACATGAACAAAAAGATAACCGATTTGGCTTTTGTCGGAAACATCGGGGCTTTGGGCGTCAGCGGATTGTAGCGGGCTTTCGAACCGGCTTTCGCATCCGCCATCGCGTCCTGCGCGAGCAGAAAACTCAGCGCCAGACTGCCGAAGCCCGTTCCGGCGCGGGTCAGGAACTCACGCCGGGAGAGGGCCGGGCGAAAGTGGCCTTCCCCACGAACGATTTTTTCGATCTCATTTGCCATCAGTCGGTCTTTCCTTACATTGGGAGACATAGTACGCAGTATCCGACACTGTGCCTGAACTTCCAGGGCTATTTCGTTAGAGCATGTCTAGCAAATACGCCAGCATACGGCACTGAAGTGCCGGTCTACGATTGCAAAGCCCGCCTTCGCGGGCTGCCCCCACACACAACGAGCGGTTGGCTTCTGCGTTGGGAGTCCACGCAGGTGGACTTCGTAAATGTAGAACGGGGTTTCAACCCCGGTTCACAAGCATCCCTAAACACGCTCTTAGACACTTTTCCTCACCCGGTGTTACGCAAAAGCGCCTCGCTTTTGAGCCAGAAAACGTACCCGGACTGCTTGATTACCTTATGGCACGGGAATGGAATAGAGCGCATGACGATGCAGGAAACTGAGATGCTTTCCGTCCGGCATCCAGCGGAGTTCCGTGACCCGGTCTGGCGCGGTCCCGTTGCGGGGCATCTCTTGAAATCCGATCTCGCGCATCGCTTTGCCATCCAGTCCGCTGACCCAGACGCTGACGCCCTCTACTGGCGGGAACTTCGCGGCCAGGAACGGCAGGAGACGCGACAGCAGCGTGACGAGGGCCGGGCGGCGGGAGTAGACAAGAAGCCAGGCGAGACGCTCACCCTGCGGCGAAAGTTCTATCGTGCTGACCTCAGCAGTCGAAGGCAGAGCAAAACTCCAGGAGCGATCTGCGGCCCGGTTGGGATAGACGCCAAAAGTGTGTATCTCCGCGCTGTTGCTGAGGGCGGGCGGAGCAGGGACTTTCGTCATGACGACAAGATTGTCCGGTGTGACTCCGAGCAGTCGGGACATCCCGGACGGAGGAGACAGCCGCACCGAAGGCGAATGCGGCGCGTCCACGCTGAACAGCCTCAGGGGAGTTTTGCGCGAGGTAGGAGACCATGCCAGCCAGCGCCGACCATCCGGCAGCCAGGCTATCCCGGCCTCTCCAGTCGTCCCGCCCTCCCGTTCATAGTAATCATCAAACCGGTAGTCATGTTCCGCTTCTTCGCCAAGGGAGAGCAGATGAAACTTTGTATCGCTGTCTGCTCCAACAGCCCAGCTTCCATTCGGAGAACAGCGTAAGGCCATCGTTCTCGCAGTTAGCCCGTTATATGTCAGTGATGTCTGGAATGAAGAAAGGGAATGCAATGTCTGTATACCTGTAGTGAGATCGAGCAGGACATACGGCATTCCCTGGTCTGTGGGAGCGGAGAGCAGGACGAGCTTGTTCGTGGACTGCCAGGCGTAACTTTCGTACTGTCCTTCGGTGATGCGGTGGGCGTGATCCAGCAGGGCCGGGGTGCGGGTAGCCCATAGCCAGACCAGCAGTACTGCCAGACCCAGAAAAAGGCATCCTATTCCAACTGTTTTTCGGCGTCGTCCGGCTTGCATGGTGCGCTTTCTGCCGCTCAAGGCGGCATTCTTACAGGGAAACCTGTCCCTGCTACAGTTCGACACGCTCCTCTCAATTTCCTGATTTCTTCGCTTGCCAATTGTCAGCCGATATGCTATGATGATACGTCTTAACAAATAGGTAATTGCTCTCTTCATCGCGTTCTGTGTGCCTCCCCACACGAACCGGCGGAGAAAGATTTCCGCCAGAGGGTGCTGTTGGAGACCCGGAATGCAGTAAGAACCGATGATTACCTCTGATTTTTACAAAAAATACCCTGGGTTTGTGCTGGGAACGATCCTTTTTTTGAGTGTGACCGGGGTATTCCTCCAGCTCTCCTGGCGCAGTCGCGAGGCATACCGTCTTGTGTCGCACACCTATCAGGAGCAGTCCCGTCTGTCGGCCGCCCTGCTGGATGTGGAGCAGGCGCAGGACGCCCATGAAGATTACATTCTGAATGACAATCTTGACGCGCTTGTCTCGTTCAACACGTCGAACCGCCAGACTTTTCATGACCTGGACGGACTCGCAGCGCTGACGGCGGAGGAACCGCTGCAAACCGAGCAGATAAAGACACTCAGGGCCAACATTGCAACCTACTACGCACTCCTGAAAGCAGAGAATAACAGACGTGAGGCTGCCGGCCCGAAAGGCAGTATGCCTCTCGGGCAAGAGTTTTACCGGCTGGCACAGGTGCATCTCTTCGCAGACAAAATCCAGCAGGAGGAGCGGCGAGCGCTGGCCGAACACATCCAACAAAACCGACGCTATCTGCGTGAAGCGAATCTCGCGCTTGCCTTCCTGCTTGTCGTCATTACCACGTTGCTTGCCTATCTGTTCACCGCCGTCCGAAGAAACCTGCATCAGCGCATGGCGGCTGTTCGAATGCAGCACGATGCCGATCAGCGCGTTGTAGACACGCTTGAGAAAATTTCGGACGCCTTTATCGCTCTCGACCACAACTGGAACTTCACCTATATGAATGGCGAGGCGGAGAGGGTGCTAAACAAAAACCGGGCGGAGGTAATCGGGCAGAATTTATGGACCACGCATCCCGATATGGCCGAGGATGAGTTCGGGCGCGAATTCCGAAAGGCTGTTTCCGAAAAGACAACGGCGCGATTCGAGGCGTACTATCCTCCTTATCTCAGTTGGTATGTGGTCAATGCCTATCCGACGGAAGATGGCCTGTGGGTCTTTTTTGCAACATCAACGACCGCAAGAAGGCAGAAGAAGAACACACTCTGCTGCTTCGCAAAGAGATTTTGAATGACGCCGCCCAGCGGCGCAATCAGGAACTCCAGCACCTGGCGCAGCGTCTGGTCGAGCTTCAGGAAGCGGAGCGCGGGCATCTGGCGCACGAACTCCACGAAGAGATCGGGCAGGTGCTGGCTGGAATCAAACTTGCCATCGCCACCCTGCCGCGACTGGACGAGGACGAGCGCGAAAAACAGCTGCGCCGCGCCCAGGGACTGCTGACGGACCTGATGCAGCACGTTCGTGCGCTTTCGGTAGATCTGCGTCCCGGTCTGCTGGACGATCTTGGCCTGCTGCCCGCGCTGCAGTGGTACTGCAAGCACTATGCTGAACAGAATCAGGTGGCGGTGAATTTCAGCCAGACAGGTCTCGACAATCGGCTGGATGGGACGGTGGAGACCGCCGCGTACCGCATTGTCCAGGAGGGCGTTACCAATACCGTGCGGCTCACCCACGCCCGCGAAGTGGACGTGCGTCTTGAAATCGCAGACGAATATCTTCTGATCCAGGTGGGGTACGGCGAGAACGCGGGCGTGGCGGACAATGCCAACTGCTTCTGTGATCATAGCGGACTGGTAGGAATTCAGCAGCGTGCCACGCTGATAGGCGGCGAATGCCGTGTGGACTCGAAGGCAGGAGAGAGGCTGTTGATTGAAGTAAGTCTGCCGCTGGTTCCCGTCTATACCTCGCTTACTTCCTGATCAGGTGGACGCGCACTTCTGAACGCTGTCCTCGATTCCCGACGTGCGTTGTCTTTCCCGATAGCATACCAATTCTGGAGGAATCTGCCTCGTGGCTGAACGCTACACCGTCGCCATCCGCGAAATGCCCGCTGAAGAGAGACCCCGCGAACGCCTGTCCAAGCACGGGCCTTCCGTCTGCTCCACCGCAGAACTGATCGCCATCCTGCTCCGCACCGGCACGACCGAGCGTTCCGCCCTCGGCCTCGGCGAACTGCTTCTGAGCGAGTTTCAGGGGCTGCGCGGCGTCGCCACTGCCACCATCGAACAGTTGAGCGCGGTCAAAGGGGTGGGAGAGGTCAAGGCGATTCAGATCGCGGCGGCTATCGAACTGGGCAAGCGCAACGCGGTGCTGGGCGGCGAAGAGAAGCCGATCATCCGCTCCCCGCAGGATGTCGCGAACCTGCTGATGCCGGAACTGCGCGACCTGAAGAAGGAGCATCTCAAGTCGCTGCTGCTGGACACCAAAAACCGGGTCTTGAAGATTATGTCCGTATCGGTCGGCATTCTGGACAGCAGTCTCGTACATCCCCGCGAAGTTTTCAAAGACGCCATTATCGCCAGCGCTGCCGCGATCATCGTCGCACATAATCACCCCAGCGGCGATCCGACCCCCAGCGCCGAAGACCGCCGCATCACGCAGCGGCTAGCCGAAGCGGGCCAAATCCTCGGCATCGAACTCCTCGACCACATCGTCCTCGGCGACAACAAATGGGTCTCCCTCAAAGAGCGCGGCGTTCTCTGAACACAACAAAACCGCCTGACTATCCCGGAGGACAGTCAGGCGGAGGGAAGAGAACGCTCTCAGTGTTTCGTTTGCGGGAGGAGTTCGCGGACGGCGGTCTCCAGTTGGCGGTCGTGGTTTTTGGCAATGTCTTCGGGGCTGTTTTCGACGTAGATGTCGGGCGGGCAGCCGTTGTGTTCCTGGTCAATCATGGTGAGCGTGTAGGCGCCGACGCCGGGAATGCGAAGCGTCGTGCCGTCAATGAGGGTGGTCGCGCCCGTGCCGATGACGCCGCCGTTGGTGGGAACGCCGACAACTTTGCCCAGATGCAGCTCCTTGAAGCCCCAGGGGAAGACTTCGGCGTTGCTGAACGAGAGTTCGTTGATAAGCACAATCGTCGGTTTGTTCCAGACGAGCAGGGGCGAGGTGGTGCGGTCGGTATCGCTGCGGAGGGTGCGGTAGCCGAAGACTTTGGTCTCCAGCACCTCCAGAATCTCGTCCGCCGTGCTGCCGCCGCCGTTGAAGCGCACATCCAGCACCAGCCCGTCCTTCGCCTGCATATCCCCGTAGACCATCCGCTTGAACTTCTCCAGATTGGCGTCGTCCATCGCGCTCAGGTGCATATAGCCGAGTTTGCCCCCGGAGAACTGATCGGTCATCTTCTCTCGCTCTGTCACCCAGCGGTCGTATTCGAGAAGTTTGTACGCGGCGGCAGGGATGGGGCGAATCCGCACCGTCCGCGCTCTGTCCTCTTTCGGCTCCGTGTTGACCATGAGGACGACCCGCTTCGCCGCCTTGTCCGCCAGCAGATGCGCGAACTGTTCCGTCGTGGTCACCGCTTCGCCATCCACCTTGAGGAGAATGTCGCCCGGTTTCAGGCGGCTGCTCTCTTTGTCGGCGGGGCCTTTCGGAATTACCGTCGCCACTTTGACGCCGGGGCCGGGGAAACGGTCGTCCAGCGTGATTCCGAGCGAGGGCGTGACCGGGCCGTCGCGGTCGGGAGCGCCTGAGATACCGACGTGCGAGGAGTTCAACTCGCCCAGGACGAGCGAAAACAGCGTGTAGAAATCTTCCTTGTAGGTGATGTCGTCGAGAATGGGGCGGTAGGTGTCGCGGATTTTGTTCCAGTCGGAGCCGTGCATCTTCTCGTCGTAGTAAGCGTCCCGCATCTTGCGCCACGCCTCGTCGAACATCTCCGTCAGCTCCGCGTGGGTGTCAATGTCCATCTTCGCGATGAAGTTGACGGGCGCGGCGGCAGCGGAGGGCGCATTGAGGGCCAGCGAATGAATGGCTCCCGCCGAGATATAGACGACGCGCTGACCGTCCGGGGTGAAGGTGATGCCGTCGCCCGTTTCGCCCGTCTGCGTCAGTCGCATCGGCTGTCCGCCCACGGCGGGGAGGCTCCACAGGTCGTTGCGGCCAAGCTGGCTCATGCTGAACACGACCGTTTTGCCATCCGGCGAGAGCGCGAAATTGCCGACGCCGCTCTCGACACGGGTGATCTGTCGGGCGCGTTTGTGGATGTCGTCGAAATCAATCTTGACGACGAGGGGCTTCTTCTCGCCTTTTGCGGGTTCGGCGGGTTTGGGAGCAGGCGCGGGATCGTCGCCTTCCTCGCTTGTGGCAGGAACCGGCGGGTCGGCAAGCAGGCTGACGCTCCAGAGATTTTCGTTCGTGGTGCGGTTAGAGCGGAAGAACAGTTTTTTGCCGTCTGCAGACCAGACCGGGCCAGTGTTGACCTTCGGGTAGCGTGTGACGTTGACGGGCTTGCTGCCTGCCGCCCCGACGATGAAGATGTCGGCCATTGTGCCGGCGGAGTGCGACTTCATGCGGCTATAGGCCAGCCACTGCGAGTCGGGCGACCAGGCAACCTCGCGAATATTCGGGTCGTGGGCCAGAACGTGCTCTGCCCCGCCTGTGACAGGCACGACGCACAGTTCGGCCCCATTGTAGCCGCGCAGGAAGGCGATACTCTTGCCGTCCGGCGAGAAGACAGGGCTATTCTCGTCTCCGGGGGCTTTGGTCAGGGCAGTTGTTTTCTTCGTCTTGACATTGAGGAGATAGATATTGTTGTTGCCGTCGCGGTCGGAGGTGAAGGCGACCGTCTTGCCGTCCGGTGACCAGACGATGTCCTGTTCGCGCTGCGGCGTTTCCGTCAAGCGCCGTGCCTCGGAGGGCAGGACAGGCAACGGCTCGTCGGGAGCCTGATCCTTGTCGGCTTTCGCCGAACTCGCCTCTGCCGTTCGGGCTGCGCCTCCGCTCATCGGCTGCACAAACACCTCACCATGCACGATGAACGCCAGTGACCGGCCATCCGGCGACAGTGCGATCTCCTGCGCCCCTTTCGTCAGTGTCTCGTGCCGCACCGGGTTGGTGCGGTCATCGGTCGGGGCGTAAATCTTCAGCTCTTTCGGGGCAGTGCCTGCCCTGTCCAGCGCCCAGAGCGTGAAGTCGTGTTCAAAGACGAGGCGTCCGGTCTTCGCCGCCATCGTCGGGTAGAACAGATTGCCGTCTTTGAAGTGTGTCAGTTCGGTCGGCTTGCTGTTGGTCAGTCCGCGCCGCCACAGGTTCGCCACGCCGTCCTTATCCGAGACAAAGACGATGTTCTTGTTGTCCGGCGCGAAGAGCGTCCAGCGCTGATTCTCCTTCTCGTGCGTCACCCACTGCCCTGGCCCGCCCTCGAGCGGGAAGAGCATCAGATTGGAGGTGGCGCTTCCCCGGTAACCTTTGCGGTACCACTGCCCGCCCCGTGTGCAGACGATAGACTTTCCATCGGGCGTCGCCGCCGCATTGCCGAGGGGCGAATCGTCTTTCGCAATCAATCGAGTCGCGCCTGTCGCGACACTAACGGTATAGATGGCAGGATAGCGTGTCGTCTCACGGGCCGAGGTAAATAGCACGTTCTTGCCGTCCTGCGTCCAGCCCGTCACGATATCATCGGCGCTGTGAAACGTCAATTGTCTGGCTCTGCCGCCCATCGCGGGCATGACCCAGACATCATAGTTGCCTTCCCGCTTCGAGGAAAAGGCGATCCATTTCCCATCCGGTGACCAGGCCGGGGCATAGTCGTGCGCTTCGTGGATGGTCAGGCGCGTCGCCGTCCCGCCGTCCGCCCAGACCGTCCAGATGTCCCCGAGATAGGAGAAGGCAAGACGATTGCCATCCGGGGCCAGCGCGGGCTGCCGGGCAAAGTGAATCGGCCGTAATCCCTCGGTCTCCTGTGCGCCGACCAGAGACGCACAGGCCAGAAAAGCGAGAGCGGGAAGAAGAGTTGTCCGCATAGTGTTCCTTATAGTTGGGTGAGTAGTTGGCGCGAAAAAGCCCAGGGATGCCTGTTGAATAGCCCGACAGGTTTGCGTCATCGCCAGTAGGTTTGCGCCGGAGTTCACTCCGGCGCAAGAGAACCATCCCAACGCTTTTCGCGTCGGCAGTTCATTCCAGGGGCATATCCTTCAACTCAATCTCTTGAGTACGTTCCGATTCATTCATTTGGAGATTTAGCATGAGCGCACGGCGCATTCCGACCTGCTTTCCGATCTTGAGGCGTCGGCAGTTCGCACAGCGCACTTCGCATTGTGTCATTTCCGGTAAAAGCGTGTCCCAGGTGGTCTCCGGCGTGATGTGCAGAGCGTTTCGCCCGTCGAGCGCATCGAATTCCAATACGAGCGGATTGGCGTTGCCGCAGTCTACGCATGGATGCGCTTTCAGGTAGGCGAGAATTTGGCGAGCGAGTTCGTCGGAGAAGAGTTTGCGGCGTTTCTGGACGTTGCCGTAGTGTCGCTCTTTGTTGCGAGTGTACCAGTCGTGGTGAATGAGCTTAATGCAGGCGCGGCACTGTACCTGGAGGCCGTCCGGGCGCGTCCGGTTTTTGCCGAACTCCTCCTCGTCTTTATCCTGATTGCAGCGTGGGCAGTGTTTCATAGGATAGACAGAGATAGAAACCGGTCAGAATCGGAGGGGCGGCGCAAAGGGAGTAGGGAACAAAAGGGGATGGGTCGTCAGGGGCTCGAACCCTGGGCAAATGGATTAAGAGTCCATACCTGAAGGATCTGCTCTCCTTGATCTGAAGAACATCCTATTATACCCCAATTGCGACCCATGATGTGTGGATTTGAGTTGCAGGAAAATTCAGGCAAGCAAAAAAGAGACATTGATATGTTTCTTTGGCGCTTCAACAAACCCTTCTTAGTCGCCTGTCTGCTGATTCGGGTGAACGCCAGTTTTGTTAAGATCAATTGCGAAATAAGGTAACCTGAGTGGCATGATTACCTTAACCAAACTGCGGCGTAAGCCGCGTCACTTCCAAAAGTTCACCGGCCTCACGATTGTTGAGTTCGATCAGGTGCTGGCACAGGTCACTCTCGCCTATGAACAAGCCCAACATCACCAACGCAATCACGACCAACGTGAGCGACAAATCGGAGCCGGACGACCATTTGCTTTGTCTCTGCCCGAACGCTTGTTGATGGGACTGATCTACCTGCGCCTCTATTGTAGTCAGAGCCTGCTCAGCTACCTCTTCGATCTGGACGAGAGCAACATCTGCCGAGAGTTCAAGCTACGCTTAATGCCCGTTCTCCTGGAAGTCCTGCCCATTCCTTTGCGCGACGCTCCCTTGCGAACGATCGTCCATTGCGCCGAGGACAAGCCCGACAACCAGAAGCCGGTCAAAAAGCCCAAGCGCATCAACACGCTCCAAGAGTTGCTCAAGGCCCATCCTGACTTCGCCGAGGTGTTGATCGACGCCACCGAACAGGAAGTGCCACAGCCTGCGGACAAGCTCAAACGCAAGCACGCCTACAGTGGGAAGCAGCACGACCACACGATCAAAACGCAGATCGTGGCGACCAAAAACCTGGTGCTTCATGTGTTCGGTGGCTTACCGGGCAGCCTGCATGACATGACCGTTCTGCGCGCCTCGGGAGTCATGCATCGGATCCCGTTGGCGGTGAAAGTCCGTCTGGACAAGGGGTACGAAGGTACCGAGAAAGCGTATCCTGACGCGGATGTGGCGGCTCCGATCAAGAAGAAACGCGGTCAGAAGGTGACGATTTTGGGCAAAGCGTACAACCATCTCCTCTCGGTGTTGCGGATGCCGGTCGAGCATCACTTCGCTCGTCTTCAGAAGTTCGGCTGCCTCGCGGGTCTGTGGCGCGGACCGCAGAGCGGGCACGAAGACATCTTTTGCGTGGTGAGCGGGTTGCTCAATTTCCGCGCCACCGGTAGGTTTGAATTGGCATAGCGGTCTGAGGATCCCGAATTTTCTTCCTTCAAGAAACGGAAACGTTAGCTTGAGGCGAAGCCGAGACCGCTATTTCGCAATCAGTCTTTAGTTCCTTCACTTCCAGCATCCCGTAGTGCGGCGAGGCAGACGAGTATTGGCAGCGTAGCACTGCAGTAGAACATATCGGGAAATGCCTGCTGGTAAGGATTTCCCTCGCTGACAGGCACTTCCGGATCAGGATAGTAGACGCTCTTTTTGAAGTGCGGCCTTTCTACTCTTCACCCCTCTCTTACTTCAGTAGTGCGCGAAGCATTTGCTGTCCTGGTTGCCGCCATCCGACGGTGTCGAGGCCAGGAGTTGCAATCAGCGTCTCCCCAGCACACCAAAACCGACTGGCAAGCGTCGGATCAGCATGCTGCTGAATGAACGTCGCGAGGCTATCGCGCCGCCGCTCACTCGAGGTTACCACAATAATTCGCGCGTTGCGGTAGCCCGTGACCGCTGCCAGGCGTCCGCTCTCGAAGAGCGCATGGTAGCCAGTGAGCTTTTCCTGCCAGCGGGTGTTACCCCGTTCAGTGCCGCGATCAACTTCCAGCAAGCCGACGAGGATCTGCTCACCGACCCGGTAGGTAAACCAGGCATCAGGGTAGAGTTTCTGGGGTGCCCGTACCCGCTCCAGATCGATCGCCGCAGCACCCCCGCACTTCCAGGTTTCGAGGGTCTGACCAGAGACGTAACGGGCAGAGAGTTCGAGCCAGAGGCGAACGTCCCTGATGGCGAGCGCGTGCGCCACAAAGGCCCAGTTGCGCGGTCCATACGGCGGGAGCGGTGCTGGTGTGTCGGGGTACCCTGCGGCGATGAGTGCCTTCTGTCCGGCCCTCTTCAAGCAGGCAATATTCGGTGCCGAACCGTACAGCAGGCGCGCATCATTAACCTCACCCGGCGCCGCTAAGGCCGCTCTCGGTATCGCGATCAGGTCTGTGAGTCCCGAGTCATAGAGTTCCCGAAGATGCCGCCGCACGCTCTTCTCCGAAGGGCCGACGAGCTTCGCCAACTGCACGACCGTAGCTAGGCCGTAGTCGGCAATCTGGCGCAGGAGCGCCACCTTCTGCGGCGTCAGGGTGACCGGTGCCGGGCGGCGGGCAAACCGCTGGCGGCGCGGCTCTTTCCCGCCGGGATTACCAGATGCTGCCGTCATGGTGGTCCTCCTGTATCGGGGATGTACCGGTAGCGATACCGGCAGCCAGCCGCTCAACTGCGGCGGTGCGCGCCGCCAAGACGCGGGCGATCTCTGCCGCCGATTGGCCGTTTGCGGCATAGGATCGGGCCAGGTAGGCATCAAGCGCCGGGGTGCGCTCGGGAATCGTGACGTCGGAAACCTTGACAATACCTGGCTCCGTGCCAGCGAGCCGGAGCGCGATATGCTGGACCGGTAGGTTCTGCAGTTCACGGATCCAGGTGCTCGCCACGTCGCTTGCGGTCACCCGCTCGACATTCGCGATGCGGGGCCGAGGAAACGTCACCACCAGTTCAAGGGCCGGGCCAGCGAGACTATAGTCGGAATCGGGCAATCCCGAGACGTAGGTGGTAAGTTCCACCGGCTGTTGCGTATCGGCCGCGCGCACGTAGAGGCGTGGCTGTTTCGAAGTTTTTCCGAGCGCCAAGAGGCGCTGCACGGCGGATCGTCCGGTGAGCCCACCCTGCGCGAAGTGCGCCCAGCGCGGTTCGGGAAGCCGTAGGGGAAGGCCTTCGCCTCCACAGATTCGATGACTCCACGTAGTCTGGGTCTCCGGGTCGAAGGACGCGACAAAGCGCTGGATCGTTGCAGGTGCCCCGGCCGAGAGCGAGGCCGCCACCAGTTTGGCATCGTCATATCCCAACTTGAAAAAACCCTGCACGGTGCAGTTCGCCAGCAGCGCCTCCCGAAGCTCTTGGGACAGTTGGGCTAAGTGCTGACAGGCGACCAAGAGGCGCAGATTGAGCGAGCGAGCAACGGTCACGATGTCGGTCAGGGCACGGCCCATCATGGCTTCCATTTGGCCCAACTCGTCGACAACGAGCAGCACCCGGTTGCGCCCCGGCATGCGCAAAGCAGTTCGAAACGCCTGGTTGGCGAGCGTTCCCGCCAAGAGGTGGGCCCCTGCTTCACCGAGTTCGGCGCGATCAACGTGTACCACAACGATACATTGTTTTCGCCAGAGTTCGGCCAAATCAAAAGTGTTCTCCTCGGCACAGAGGAGTGGGCGCAGGTAAGCGGAGCGCAGAAACTCGCGGATACGGGTGAGCACGGGCCCGATAGCGTTCGCCCGCTCCGCACGGCCCCACGCGGACATTTCCTCCCGGAAGAAGCTCACGGCCTCGGCGAAGGCAATGGGGTTTTGTGGCTGGATTGGGACCTGCAACAGGCTCTCGCGGTACTCCTCCCGCACCAGGAACCGCGCCAGCTCAAAGATCGACAGGCCGTACTCCCCGACGATAATACCGCTGTTCGAAATCAAATCCTGCAGCCGCGGTCCCCAGCTCGTGGAGGTCTGCTGGAGCACGTTCACGAAGTCGTTTGCGGCCTGGGAAACCGGAAGGCCCGTTTTGAAGGGGTTCCATCCAGGAACGCTGTCGGCGTGCTGCGGATTGAGTAAGGTGAGCCGCTCGGGTGGTATGCCAAGCTCTACCAAACAAGCGAGCAGGTTATCCTTGGTTTCCCCTTTCGGATCAAGCAGGAGCACCGAACAGCCATCCAGTAAGTGGCAGAGAACATTGCGGTGAATGAGGCGGCTTTTTCCGTACCCCGAGCCACCCACCAACAGACTGTGTCGCGCAAGCTGACTGTCAGATACCTGCGCAATCAATGCATCGGGGCGGGCCGGTGTTTGTGCCGGGATTCCCAACCGCTGGGAGAAAAATGCGCGACTCCACGGCGTTGTGGTGTATGCTGCCACCTGCGGCGGTTCCGCGATAATATCGAGCGTATGGTCGCTGTGCGGGAAGCGCACGTACACGCCAAGTTGGATCGGATCCATCGTCGTATTTCGTACCTTTCTTGGGGTTCACCAAGGACCGCCTGAACGCCGGATACAGCCCTCACGTCCAGGCGAAAAACCAGATATAGTCACACGAAAAACCGCGGGCAAAATAGGAGGGTTGCGAGATCGTTTGAGAGGACACTGGCCCGTGCTCTTGGCTACCCAACCAAAAACCCGGGCCAGTGCTTCATTCAGGCCTACCGCCTCCTACAGTAGCGCGCGCAGCTCGCTCGCTCGCTTTGTGATCTCAGCGATCGCAAAGGCTGGAAACTGCCCCGCAAGCTCCTGGGTCCAGCGGGAGAAGGCGGCTTCATGTTCCATAGCCGGGAGCGTCTGGATCTGCATGACCGCCCGCAGGGCTAAGCGCTCAATCTCCTGGGTGCTCAGGTCAACCTCCAAGCCCCCCGGCGTACCGCTTCCCATCCCCCCTTCCGGCAGGGTGATCACGCCTTCGCTCAGCCGATAACGGCGGAGTTGCTCCCTCTGGAGGAGGATGACTTCTTCCTCCAGCGCGATACGCAGGATGCGGTGGGCTTCCCCCGGCGCTACCTCCCGCAGGGTGCGGCGCAGACTGTGATCGGCTGCTGCCTCTTCTGCCGCAGCCGCAGCTTGGTGGAGCGAGCGCACAGCCTGGTACTGCGCATCGAGGAGTGCCTGTCGCGCTTGGATGAGGCGCATCTGGCTCTGGAGGCGCCGTACTTCGGCATCGTTCTTGCGTTCCTCACACCATGTCTGGAACTGGCTCATGCCAGCCCCGAAGAAGCCACTGGGCCGCTCAGGTACTTCGTCACGCACATCGTATGGGATCAGGTGTTGGCCGGGCATGTCAGACCCTCCCTGTGCGCGGAGCGCTGAACAGTGCTTCCAGAACCTGCTCCTGCGGTACCGCCTGAGCCGTCTGAACTGCTGTGGTGAACAGTCCCATAAGCGTCCGCACCATGTCGCTGCCGGTCATGCCCTCGCTTACCTCAGCCGCCCAATCAAGCGCTTCTGCCGGAACGTCAGGCAACCAGTCCGCAAGCAGGATGCATCGTGCGTGCTGGTTCGGGCGGGCGAAGGTGACAGGCACTGCCCGGCGAATAATCGCTGCATCCAGTGCATCCGCCACATTTGTGGTCATCACCACCACAAAGCGCCGCCGGCCGCCATAGGCGTCGAGACATTGCAGCAGGGTACTTGTCTGTGCCCGATCTTCAAAATGGCTCTGCCCCTCGCTGCGCCGCATGCCGATCGCTTCGGCTTCTTCAAGAACCAGCATTTTGAGATCGGCATCGGGTAGGCGTCCCAACTGCGCGAAGCTCGCTTGGAGCCGATTGCCGCCGGAATTAACGGTGCCATCGCCGCGCAGTTCGGTACCCAGGCGAACCAGATGTCCCGTGATATCCTGCTGCCGACAGTACCGGTCTGCGAGGGTAGCAGCAGACACTGACTTACCGGTTCCGGGGTCGCCCGCGAAGATGAAGAGGGCGGGTGTTCCCGTAACCGACCTATGGAGGCCAGGAGGGATCGCCTGTCCGGTGCGCTGGCTCCACGCTTCCAGCGCCCCATCCCAGCGCACGTTGAAGTGGTAGAGGACGCTTTGATGGAGTTCCTCTAAGCCAATAAGGCAGGCCCCATGGTTCTGTATGGTTGCATCGGGGAGGGTAAGGAGTGGCAGGCCGTCTGCCTGTCCCGCTGTGCCGGCTTCGGGACGAGGCATATGGTTTGCAGCGAAGGTGAGGCGAATGGGTGCTCCGGGTGAGCTACTGCCCTGACGATGCAGGGAGAGGGTGCCAAACGGAGTTTCATACGTTGCCTCGCGTGTTTCCGGGGCCGCCGCCAGGGTGCGTTCCAGATTCGGGCGGAGTAGTTCAGCGAGCCGCCCCTGGCTATCGGGCGTGCCCTGTCGCAGCGTCACCACCCAGGTTACGGGAGCGGGATGAGAGGGAGTGTTACGCATGGTCGGCCTCCTGGGTGTCGGTGAGGAGCAGCAGATCATCCCAGCGAAGCATGGCACCTTGTTCCGGCGTGCCCGCTGCTCCAGCATCCAGTTGTGCATGAGGTAGTGTCAAGGGCTCGACGATGAGGGGAATGGTCACCTCATCGTCTCCTTCGTGCAGGAGAGCTAGGCTAGCGGCGAATTCGACTGCCGCAGGCGTCTGCGCAGAACGGAGACCGTTGACCTGGAGAACCGTGTAGAGATCGCACATGAGGGTCTCGAACTGGGCACGCCGGGGCAGGCATGTGCCTGTTGGCGCGGGTTCACCAGCCGCCATGACAACCACAGCGGTTAGCGGCAGGCGTCCTAGTTCATCGCCTGCGGGGCTCCTGAGGATAAGAAAAATGTGTTTCACCAGCGGCTTCCTTTCTGGATCAGTTGCGTCGGCGCGACCGGTTGGTCGAACTTCGGGTTCACACGGAGGGTGCGTTGCAGGCCAAATCCACCGGATGCGAACGAACCATAGGTCTGAGTACGCAGGCCTTCCGGTTTTGTAAGGAGGCGAGCATCTGCCCAGCCCAGCATCTCAAACCAGTGGTCTCGATGCTCTTTGGTGACCTGTGGATTGGGCGTAACGGTCAAACGCACCCTCGCCTTCTCGGGGATATAGCCGGTCGGCGGGTTGTCGGCCGAGGGACCAGTCTCAGTGAGCGTACCATCGTCGCAGATTCGGAATACGTATTCCCGAACCAATTCCTGTTCCACATAAAATTCGAGGCTAAACGCGCAGATGGCTTCCTGGAGCACGAGCATTGCTACCTCCATTTCTGCGGTATCGGCGTCGAAGTCTGGAGAGGCGTGTGCTGCGGCTTGGCAGATCTTTCGCGATTCGCGCGACCACTTTGACATGACTTTGCGCACGTCTTGCGCCGTGATGCTGACGGTTTCTGTGGCCGTCCGGGTGATAGTAGACATAGATCCTCTTTCTAAAAACCTATCAGATGGATGTAAGGTCGTGGGACGCCTCATTTCCCAGCGAGGAGAAACCGACGGTGTCCCAGGCAGTCGTGCAGAGAGCTTAGCTCGTTGCGGGAGAGTGGATGGACAGAAAAATCGGTTTAGGATTGGACCGCCTCGGCGCGCCGCCGCTCTTTGTCGGCTCGCATGCTGAGCATGGCGTGCTCGAGGAGGCCCTCTCCGTCAGGAGCGTCATGAGGATAACTGGCACTCCCGATGGAAATTCCCAGGCATACGTCCTGCTCAGCGTTCGGAGAGGCGGCGGGAATGGCGATGCGAAACGGGGTAGTATCGATGAGCAGTTGCAAGTGACAGGCGAGCGCCTGGGCATCTACGGCGGATACACCGGGCAAGCAGACGACAAACTCGTCTCCGGCAAACCGTGCGATACTGCCCGTCGGCAGATGGCGCTGCAGGGTGCAGGTTAGGAGAGTGAGCAGCTGGTCACAACGCGCATGGCCAAACCACTCATTGAGGATCTTGAGGTTATCAACATCCCAGGCTATGAGCGATATGGGCCGATGCATGTTAGCAGTGGCAGCGATGTTGTCCGTGAGAAACTCAGTAAACCAGGTAAGGGTATAGGCACCGGTGTGCGGATCAATCCAGGCGAGACGCTGGAATTGGGTGGCCTGTGCGGCAGCCGCGAGGGCAATCCCGGCGGCTGCGGCGAAGGCGGCAAGATCGAGGTACGCCAGCCGTTCTGTAGACCAGTTGCACAGTTCGACCGTTCCGAGAACCTGCCCCGAAGCTGCGAGCGGCTGGAAGCACATCTGGTTGAAGCGTTGCCCCGCTGCTGCAACGTGGTCGGCGATCAGCTGTTCGGGGGTCTGATCTACAATCTGGGCGACGCGGCCCGAGCCAGCGACGGCACATTGGTAGTTGCCCTGGGCAACGTGGCTCTGCACAATGACGAGGTCAGCAGCATCGGTCAGGCGCTGGGCAAGCGCCGTGAGCGTCATCTCGAGCGGGTGTGAGTGCATCGGGGTCTCCTTGGTCGGCGGACACTGCACCCATCACGGGTGATGGAGACCACGAAGAGGTAGGAGAGCCCCAAGGAAGTGCTTGACGAGAGCGAACGAACGGCGTAGTGTCAGGGCGCACATGGCCGAGAGGGTCAGAACTCTCGTCAGGTGCATCTATAGTGGCGCCGTTCTCCTTGGTGCGCTACTATTCCGGGCCGCAAAGATGTCAGTCTTTGCGGTTCTTCCTGGTATGCAGCGGGGAACCGAGTATGTTGCCTATAGGGTAATGTAAGGGCGTCCACACGGCGTAAACACGTCGTAGAGGCACGTAAGATATTGAAGCGGCGTATATCTGGAGGAGGTGAGATGGAAGAAGGACGACGCTGGACAATTCGTCTCTTGGGTTCCCTTGTAGTACAACGTGTCGGGGATGAGCCAACTAAAATCGCACCGAAGACGGGCGAGCTACTCATCTACCTGGCGGGTATCGCTGCCAACGACGGCCTACCACTGACGAGGGGCGTTTTGGGAGAGCTCCTGTGGCCAAATCAAGAGGGGAAGACACAGCTAGACAACCTCAGAGAGCAATTACGGCGTGTGCGACGCATTTTTGAGGCTAAGGCTGGCACGGTAGAGGACGTAATTCAGACTACGACTTCAGGAACAGTCGGCCTTGCGCTCGATCACATCGTCGTGGATGCGCAGCAGTTTAAGGACCTGTGTACAAACCGGGTTCATGCGGCTAATGAGTTGCAAGCGGCCGATGTGTTGCAGGAAGCTATAAGTCTGTATGGCGGTGATTTTGGTAGTGGCTACGAGTTCGACAGTGACACCACAACGAGCCGCCACTTTCTGGCCCTTCGGAATATGCATAGAAGCCTGTATTACGGCGCGCTCTATGAGTTTGTAAAGGTAAACATCGCCCTGCGGCACTACGATGAAGCGAAATATTACTTTGAGCGCTTGAAAATATTTAAGGTTACGCTTGAAGACGATCTTCTCTATGACGATACCTTTGAGGTTCACTACGAGGAATTAAACCGTCTCATTTTAACGGGCGGCCAACCATTCACTTCTACAGACAGTCTATATTTGCCACCAGCCCAAGCGCATAGGCATAAAACCCCCCACGACGACCTTCTCCGCGCAGATGCACACCTTGCTTCCCACTCTCTCACAGAACTTACCGTACCGCGTATTCCACAAACGAACCTTCTCGGAGACGACCTTACCCCCTTTATCGGCCGTGCTACTGAACTCGGAACACTTACTACTACCTTTGAGCGACACTTTCACTCGCGCAAGGAATGGATGGGTCCGGCAAATCGCCGTCCACGCTTACTTACGCTGTTCGGAATGGCAGGCTCTGGGAAAACCCGAATTGCGAAGGAATTCATTCAGAGGCTGAAGGCTGAGGCCAGCATTATCACCCGATTCATTTCACTAGCAGACGTTACCGAGCCAGAGCAACTGCTTCTCCGTATAGCTACTGCTCTCGGCATCGAGCAGGGTGGCGATCTCTTCCTCCAAGTAGCCTATAAGTTACGCACCGGATTGTGGCTGCTCGTCCTTGATAATCTTGAGCACCTTACTCCATCCTGCAACACGATAATCGTAGAATTGCTCGAACATTGCCCTGCACTATTTTGCATTGTTACTTCACAGCGCTCAATGCAAATCGCCCAGGAAACATTGATCCCGATTAATCCGATGGCTACCCCAAAAGCGGGAGATACGTACGAGCAGATCATGCAGTATGAGAGCGTGAGCTTATTTGAGGTTCGTGCGCAAGCGCGACAGGCTGCGTTTAGAATAACTCCTGAAAACGTTGTTCTTATCGCTCGGGTGATCTGCAGTTTAAGTGGCTTACCGCTTGCTCTTGAGATGGCCGCAATGAAAATCAGTGTGTTAACTCCAGAAGACATGCTGAAACAGACTGAATCCCTGGAATCGCTGACTATACAGAATCATGTGAGAGATCGTCGTCACTTGAGTCTGCGTACTGCTTTTCAATGGAACTTCGATCTTCTATCGCATGAACTCAAACCCTGCTTCTTGGCCCTTGCGTACTTCTGTGGCGGGTGGACGCTCGAAGCCGCCGCAGCTATTTGGGATAGTTCTCCGACAGAAGCACTGGCGAAGACTAGTGATCTGATCCAGTGTTCACTTATCATGCAAGAAGGCCAATCGCGTTATGCAATGAAAGAAGCGTTACGCCTATTTGCCGATGACTGCCTGGCGCCCCAATCAGGTGATTTAGCTGCCGTCGTCGCCACACGTCATGCAGCGTACTACCAGGACTTCGTGCGGTCGCGAGTGGCGTCGGGAAGCCCTTCGCCGACCGGGCGGCGGCAGATCGACGCGGAACATGAGAACATCATGTGTGTCATGTTGCACCTTGCGCAGAGCACCGCAGATCGCGAAGCAGAGGTGCAGTTCGGTATTACCCTGTTTGACTACTGGAATCACTGCAACCATTGGGAGGAATGGCGTCGCTGGATAGAGCGCGTCTTGCCACATCGTAGAGAACTCTCAGACGCGACGCGGCGAAGCCTTCTCTGTGGAGCTGGCGCTCTGGAGCGCTTGCACTCGAACTATAGTGCAACGCTTTCCTACTACGAAGAAGCGGCAGCCATTGAAAGTGACAACGTTGATCAAACACTACGCCTGTGGGAGCGCCTTGGCGAAGTTCATCGTGTGCAAGGCAATACCGAGAAAGCGCAAGGCCTCCTAGAAACCTGTCTGAGCTTTTATCATAGCAGCGGTAATGGACCCGAGACAGCCCGTACGTTAGATATCCTTGCCTGGGTCGCCTGTGATCGTGGTGATATTGCACTCGGCCTTCAGTACGCGGAACAGAGTCTCCAGCGCTGGAGGGAACTGGGCGAAGCGGACCACAGAGATGAGATCGCAAGCCTCTACAATAGCTTAGGCTATATCGAAATGCTCCGCAGCGACCTGCGTGCATCACGCCGCTACTACAACGATAGCCTCGCGATTCGACAGAAGATAGGTTACCAGACAGATATCGCCTGGACGAAGAATAATCTCATCCCCATCGCCATAGCCGAGCAGAATTTCGCCGAGGCGCGAACCTACTTCAGAGAAAGTATGCGAATATTTTGGGAATTAGGACAGGTGCTCGCCCTTGCCTGGGGATTCACCCGCGGAGCCCAGTTGGAACTTGCGCTGAACCGAGTACCCCAAGCAACCGTGTTACTCGCCAGTGCGGAACAGACCTATCGACAGTACAAACTGAACCAGCCGTTCACCGAGCGCGCCGGGCACAAAGCCGCTCGTGACCAAGCGCACAGCCAGCTGACTGCCGAAGATTTCGCAGGTGCGTGGCACCGCGGCATTCACATGTCCCTGGATGACGCGGTATCGTTTGCGTTGGCACTTGCGACAGATGAACACGGCGACCTCCGCCCTTAATGGGGCTCTGACGATCTAGCACGTTGAACAAATTTGGCTGCCCCATGCCTCTATGACGACCATATCGCTCTACCGCATGGCCACACTCCCTCTGCATACGAAAAACCCGCCCTTCACACGGAGGACGGGCAAAACGGTCAATAGGTCCCTGAACCGGACCCCTGCTTTGCTTCGCAACTCAGTAGGCAGTGGGCTCAACTATTAGTTGCACGTCAGTCAGGTCGGCCGGGTGGTGTTCAGGGTCGAATGGGCGTTGCACGGTATGCGCGGTGCCTTCCGACACCAATCGCTCACTAAACCCGAACGGAAACCGAAAGTGCGGAAACACCCAGAGATGAAACTAGTTCGCGGTGTCGACGAGGCGGCTTTCTGTTGGATAGAGTTCCACGCCTTCGGCTTCCTCACCCACCAACTCATTCTTGATGCGCTGCATATCGCGCGAGTCGTGCCAGTGTCATTATCGACGCTCTTGATCGACAGCCAGATTAGCGGCCCGGTCGTCGCGTGTTCGCCGCAGTAGCGCACCACTACGATGTAGCGATTGTTCGCCCAGACGGTTCCGTCTGGGGTGTTGGGCAAGCTGGTAATGACCTGCCCCGTAGGTGCAAACGGGAGCCAGTGCTCGCTCATCTAATGTTCCTCTCCCGGCGTGGGCCAGGTATGCGCGGCCCACCATACACTCCTGTCCTGTGTTCAGAACGCAGACCGTTACGGGGTGAATTGCACACGGTGTCGTGCGATTTCGCCGGGAGCTTTCCCGCGCGGATCTTCAGATTGCTCCATGAGAATGACTTGCCTGCCGCTGGCGACAAGCTGTGCCACTCGCTTTTCCGCCATGTGGTGAGGGATGCCAGACATCGGAATGCCGTCACGCTCAGTGAGCGTCAGCCCACACGTTTCTGCAAGTAGCTTTGCTGTTTCGCCGTAGGCTTCGAAGAAGTCCCCAACCCGCATGAGCACGACCGCCTGCGGGAACTCGGTGCATGTCTGGTGGTACTGCTCTATAAGAATGTTCATCGCTTCAGTTCTCCTTCGAAGATGTTGGCTCTCACTACCTCTGCGCCTAGACGCCCGAACCGTTTCGTGTCGGGATCGAAGGCGATGCCTTCGGCCCGCGCTTCCAGGAACCGTAGGTGCGTCGGTACAGCCACGGTCGCGCATCGGTACGTCAGGTCGCGCTCCCGGAGGATCTCCTGCACGGCGTCCCACAGCGAGTGCCAGGCCGCTTCGCGCTCCCGCCAGTCCGCAGAGAATGGCTCGCCGTAACAACGGGGCAGACTGGCTGCTCGCAGACGACAGTAGTGGACATGTCCGCTTGCGTCGATGTGTTGGCACAGTACGACAAGGGTATCGGTCCGCATGCCGGACTGCTCCAATCCCGGCTCGACGAGTGGCATGGCCAGGATCAGCGAATCAGGGAGAATCGCCTGTAACCAATCCTCCAATGTTCGGTAGCCGACAAAGAGCGGCAGTATCTCTCGCATAGTGTCTCCTTTTTGAGGTGGTACCTGCCGGAAGTCCAGCGCAGGCGTCGTGTGTGCTGGTTTCCTATGGGTGCGGAACGGCCTGCTGGGTGCGGTGGAGTGCGATCTCCATTGGGGCATAAGGGTCATCCAGGCAGAAGCAGACAGCCTCTTCTAGAGTCCGAAACTCCAGGTAGAAGGTATTGTCCTCTTCGTAGCCTGTGTGCGTCCGAGCATCTGGAACCTCACTGCGGCACTGGCTTCCGGTCGCAACCGTGTAGCGTTCTTTGATCGTGTCGTCCAAGTCCGCCAACTTCGCGTAGGGACTTGGAAAGAAGGTGTAGACAGAGATGATGCGGCAGTTGACGTGGGTACTACACCACTGCCGTTCGCTTCGGCCAGCCCCTTCCTCCCTCCGGATCGGGTCCAATTCCATAGCATCAAGGACGGCTGCCAGCGCAGTGTGTCGATCTGGAAATCCAAGTTGCCAAGCCTGCATGAGGTGCGATTCGTTCATGATTCCTCCCTTCGTGAGAAACAGTCCTACTGGATTCGCGCCCGTAGCCGCCAGACCACCTCCCAGAGAAGGTCCACGGCTAAGGGAGAGATAATTTCGCCCCGAAGCCACGCATGCTGCACCTCCTCACAGACGCTCCATACCTCAGCCTCGCGGCGCAGAAAGGCGTGTGGCATGCATCCATAGTCGTACAGGCCAGTGCGGAGCATGCGCGCACCCTCCGCAACCATGATCTCGTGCAGGGTGCATCGCACCTCTCACCTCCTTGCGTCTTAGGGCCACTCCGCACTGTCGCACCCCGGTTCATACGCACACGGTGCCTCCGCATCGGTGTGGGGTGGCATTGCTTCCTGCTGTGGTTCGGTCGTGTCAGACTGAGGCAGACCAAGTGCCTGGATGAGCGTTGACGCAAGTTGGTGCCGCGCCGCTGGACTGTGCGCTTCAGGACACTGGAGCATTGGGATGACTTGCCGAATGAGTGCTCGAAACGCCACGTTGTCGCGTGTCGGCTCCGGGATGGTGATGGCAAGCGGTTGGGTAGGCAGCACGTCGTTTTGTGGCTGCGATAGTGTCGTATGCTTCATCGGTTCTCTCCATAAGATGCGGTGTGGTCGCCTAAACATAGTTCTGTTCAGGCGACCACGGGAGTAGGAAAGACGGGGTATACTATGCTATCAAGCGGCGGTATTCCCGTCAGGAGTGGTACAGGAGGTTAGGGAAGTTGGTGCTTTCCTAGCCTTTTTTGCGTCTACCACAGGCATCCGTTTGGTGATAACGCGCCTTCCGAGTAATCCACGCCGTTCTCGGTTTCACCATCGTCGAGGAGTGCCAGCAGAGCTTCGATGGAGGCGTTGCGCGCCTCCTCGTCGGGATCTGCGGCCCCCGCCGCGATCAGCCTTGGGGCAGGCGGAGGCGGTATACGGGGTGGCGCAGGTAATGCTTGCGGACGGATCAGAGTTGCATACATAATCGTTCTCCTATGCGGTCAAAGAGCAGGATTAGTCGCCGCATAATGGCTTCGGCGACGCTCTTCGCTTCAAGCCTACGGAAGCGCGCAATCTCAGACAATCATGGGTGCATCGCTGCACCACGCGGTACCCATTACAAAGAAAAACCCGCGCTGATGTCGCAAGCGCGGGCAAGATGAGCGACGTGGCCTGGAGCGATGCCAGGGTCCATGTGGACTAAGGGCTCCAGTAGGACGTGCCGATCTGGTCCTGAAAAATCCAGATTGCACCGCCGTGGCGCCATTGGCTGGTATCGTGCCCGTGCCAGATGGCACCGGACGTGCAGGGTAAGGCCGTATCTGCGACCCAAAAATCGCAGGTCCATTGCTCTGGTTCCTGTTCCCGTCGCCATGGGAGCATGACAAACCGGAGTTCTTGGCAGTCAGGGCGGAGGGCGACATTCAGGAAGCAGTGCAGTTCATGTCGATAAGCAGCGAGCAGTTTCTCACGCTTGGTGATGTTCTGCCACTTGGGTGGTAACGCCTGGACGAGTTCGGAATAAGGCGTCATGCAAAATGCAATGGTTTTGGCTGTGCCCATGCTGGTTCTCCCTTCGCAGGTTGATCAGGGTTCTGCCGTGCTTCATCTGCGCGAATATGCTCGTGCGAAATGGAGCAACCGGCGGCTCGCGTGATGAATTGGCATGCAAAGAGCAGGATTGTCGCACTGAAGCTTCTCAGGTCTGCTCTGCGCTCTGAGCCTACGGAAGTGCATCCCATTAGACAACGAACGGTGCGCTGATGCACCTTTGTCCGCCATCGAAAAGGCCCACGCTCGATGTGAGTGTGGGCCGTGATAGTACCGAATAGAGTTCGGGACGTGGGCGTGCGATCAGTGGTGTGTGCTTATCTCTCCCTTACAGAAGACGATAGCGCCGCCATAACGCCACTGACTGGTGTTTTGTCCGTGAAAATTATGCACGGGCGTCCAGGCAGTAGCAGCATCGGCGACCCAGAACTCACAGATCCACTGCGTGCCCGTCTCGCGCCAGGGGCGCATGACGAGACGCGGCTCCCGGCAGTCGGGATGCAGGGCAGCATTGACGAGGCAGTGCAGCTCAGAGCGGTAGGCGGTGAGCAGCGCTTCGCGGAGTCCTTCCGTCTGCCACTCAGCTGGCAGCGTCGTGAAGAGATCGCTGAAGAGGGGCAAGCTCATGGAAACCTGTCGGCTGTCTGGCATGGGATGCTCCTTTCGTTCAGTGTGGGGTCTCATAGGCGTAGTCGCCGACGTGGATCGTGACTGGTATGCGCCGAATCTCTTCGAGTTCCACCTGCAGGATGGCCCACTCTACCTGTTCCGGCACTACCCGGAACTCGGTGATGGTACCTGCTTCGGCAGGCAGGGATTCTCGACTATCGGTGAGGTACCGTCGCCCGGTGCGATCCGTCGCCCCGAAGAGGGTAACGGTTGGCAGAGGGGCTGTACTCATGCCGCTCGCACCAGTTCTCGGATGTCGGCCGCTGGCAGAGCGAAGAAGCGTCCACCGATCGCTTCCAGTTGCGTCGCCCGGTCGTAGCTGGGAACAGTCTGGGCTGTAGCGGTAATCGCATTGGAGAGACCCCAGAGACTGAGGTCCGCCCCTTCGATCAGGTGCTTCAGCACATCTTCCTTCTCACCCTCATCGAGGCCGAACTTGCGTGCCGTCACCTCTACAACCTTCTCGATGTTTCCCTCCAGTTTGACTTCGGCCGTCTCCTGCATCTTGCCAATCAGTGCCTGAAAGCGCGGTGCGTCCAGGGCTTCGCTGATGTGGTCGCGGATCTTGAGCAGGCGCACCCTGGCTTCCGCCTGACGGGTGTCGCTCTTGTAGACCATACCGCCTTCGCCTGCTTCCAGGGTTTTGCCGAGGTGGCGTTGACGGACGGCTTCCTCTTTAATCCAAAGGTTGGTACACATGAGTTTCACCACCACCTGCTGGACTGAGAGGCTCCCCAGTCCCGTCTCAGAGTTGGAGAGGATGAAGCCTGCCTGGACCACTTGAGGCTCTTTGAGCATGTGGTGTCCGCCGTGCGGTCGGGTCAGATTGGACGGGATGATCGTCGCCTCCAATCGGGGACTCACCACTTTCAGGTAGAGCTTGCGGTCGGTCACCTCGCACGAGACGACGTTCTCAGGGCACAGGTCGGCCTCTTCCATCGAGCGAGCGGCCATCCGGAAGACGTCGAAATTGTCCAAATCAGTGCTGTAGGAGTCGGACAGGAAGGCGCGTGCCGTACCGTCCAGAGTGCGGACCATCCGCGTATCGGCTCCCTTGCTCTTGAGCAGACGGTTGGCCATCACGTCAAAGAGCGGCTCGTCAGAACGCTGTCCCCCATCCAGGTTGCCTGGACGCGGGACGCGCAGGTCTTCGGTCGCATTGCGCAGGCGGTCGTAGAAGCCTTTGGGGATGCCCAGGTACTCGGCGAGTTGGCCGTGCGCCACCTCATTGACGGTGAAGGTTTCATCCAGGATCAGATCGGTGTGGCCGTTGCTGTCGAGGCGGATTCTACTGGCTGATGCCAGGAAGTCCCGTTTTGCGTTGGCCTGACGCTCCAAGACACTTCTCAGGTCGGTTAGGGTTCTACCTTGTTTCACATCGATACTCCTTATTCCCGTAGTGGGATTGTCAAAGAGCGGTTCGTGCTGCGCTTCGGAAATTTGAACGCGCAACGCTCTTTCACGGAGTAGCGTAGCGAAAACGAAACAGCTACAGCCCGTTCCGTTGCATGCACGCGCCACAAGCGTTTGCATTTCCCACTACCCGATATTGGCCTATGAAGGCGCCTGACACGTTCATTCCGATGCGCGGGTCCGACGGGCGATGCAGTCCATGATATCCCTGTCGTAGGGGATGAGCGGCTCTCCTCCCTGGAAGACATTGTGCAGGGCGACCAGCGCCCGGTATCCGGGCACCTGCCCGTCCAGGACGCGGCGAACGGCCTCGGCGCGGACAGCGGAGTCATGGGAGCTTCTGCCGTACTCCAGCAGGTGCATCTCCTCAAGCGGAAGGCCATAAGCCGCAAGGTTCTCCAGGTTCGTCCGACTCCCGTACTGGAGCGCTTCCGCCAGATAGGCAACCGAGGGGGATTCGCCATACTCCGTCTCCTGAATCCGGCAGATGGCCCGGTAGATCGGCAGCACCTCCGTCCGGAATGCCTTCTCGCCAAAATGCCCGATTCCTGCCAGAGCCAGTTCCTTTCCACCTCCAAACGGAAAGTAGCCTGTCAATTCGATGTCTGTCAGCATGGTTGTTACGTCCTTTCAGTGTGCGTCCCGAAATGGTTCCAGGTCAGGTATGGATATGTTTCGGCGTCATGGGGCGACCTTCTCCGCCGCGCCGTTCCTGCCAGCATGGGGAACGTGGGGAGCAGAGGCTACCCGCAGTGCATGGACACAACGACTGGAAAATGAGGACGATGCGGTGCCCATTTCTGCCGCAGCTTTAAGGTGATACGGTCGGCAAGAAAAAGCCCGTGCCAGCAGTTGGACACGGGCGGTACGGGTTCCCCCACGGCATACATTCATCGCCTGAAATCGTTCGGCACGCAAGAGGTGAGGGATTTCGTGAGGGGCACTGCCTGCGCAGGTGGCAGGGAGGCTGTCAGTCCGGCGAGGCGCTCGGCGGCGCTTACGAAGTCAGTATCGTTGGTATATCGCTTCGCCAGGATGCGCAGGAATGCTCCCTCCGCGCCGATGGCTACGGCCTTCCCCGTCATGTCGCGGATCCAGAAGCCCTTGAGGCGGCATCCGTCGTTTCTGTCAACCATCTGGTATTTTGCCAGCATGGGGTGTTTGTCTCCTTTCCGTGGTCCGGCAAGGTTCTGCCGGGCTTCATAAATGCGTCGCCATCCGACACTGGCAGGTCAGAACAGGGTTCCCTGGACGCCCTCATTCTCCCCGCGTCGTCGGCGCTTTCTGATCGGTGCGGCAACGGAGGCTTCCTTCGTATCGTACCCGGTGTCCCCGGCCAGCTCTGCGGCATTGGGCGGTTCCTGTGAGACGACTTGGTCGGAAACTGCCTCTGCCTGTCCAGGATCGAGGCCAGCGGCCTCCAGGAAGGGAAACGGCTTTGCCATCCAGGGGGCAAAGAGGTAGCCGTTGACAAGCGTCGCCTGACACATCATCTGGTCAATGTCTTGACCATGGAGCCGGAGAGAATAGTTGCTTGCCGCAAGGAGGAAGCGCCCGGTCCCAACTGCTGGATCGCATACGGTCTGGGTGCGCATGTCGCCGCCTTGATCCATGAGCATAGACGCCATCATGCAGCATAGAGGCATCGGCGTGGGGAAGAAGCCTTGTCCTTTGCCATAGGCATTTTCTGCCAACAGATCTCCCAAATAATCATAGGGCCAGAGCATCCAGGCGCAGATGTTGAGCACTTGATAGAGGCGCAGTGACGCACCCTCACAACCAGCGGGCTCACGAGGCGCATCGCATCCTGGGTGCCCGAAACCCCAGAGCATCCAGGCAAGCAGATAGCAAAAGTACTCCCAGGCGCCCATACTTTGCCATGAGCCGTGACGCGGGATGGCATCTAGGGCAGTCTCCAGCATCTTTCGGGTGCGCGGGTCAGAGCTATGCAGCCAGTCGATCGGTGGGATGGGGTAATCAGGTAGTGTGCCTTCACACATTGCTTCGGCCCAGTAGTCCCAGCGCCCGTAGGTGATGCTGTCGAAGTCCAAAAGATAGGGAAGCAGAAAGCCTGGCTGCAAATCTCGTGTAAGATCGGGATTTGGCTTGCAGTTGATAGTGAAATCTTTCATGCGCTCGCGCAGATCCCGCACTGCTGCCGGAATCTCAGTCCGGGGAGTCGTATCCGGAAGCGGATGGGAAACGTCAGGGGACTCTTTGCAAGTGTGCATACATCTTCTCCTTTGTGTCGATGCTCAGGGGGTGCTTGCCGAGAGTGGCAGAGCGATAATGAGCGTAACAGCGCAGGGACAAGGCGACAGGAGATGTTGCGTACAGGCACCAGAAGGAGCAGAGCAGCGATTAGAGGAGGAAGGCACTGGATATCGAAAAGCCCGTATGTGGCATGACGCATACGGGCGAGAAGGGAGCGTAATCAGCAGCAGAATGGCCTTACGCCGCGTTGGCGCACACCTTTTGGCGGTATAGCGGTTCTATGGAGCGTTCGGTCGGTGCAGAAGCTGATTTTGAGGCAGAAACACCAGTCGCGGAGCGGAAAGGTGGTGCCTTACGGCGGCGTAGTCGCCGAATTACTTCCTCAGCACCTTTGCGGTAGAGGGTAACGCACACGATGTCGCCGTTCCCATCCACAACTTTCCAATGGCGAGTCCGGTGTCGCAGGAGCGAGTACTCCTCGGCTCGCGATCTTTGTGCACGTTCCTCCTCGGCGTCTATGAGGCAGAGGCGCCCGCAGTAGCGGAACTGGGTGAATCCGAACGAGATGATGCAGGGGTGACCGTCGAACAGCCGATGGCAGTGGTCACAAGCGGGGTCAGTAGCAGTTACCATCCATCCTGCCCTCCTTGTGTCGGGAATTAAGGGAGGATCGGCAGAGCGACATCCCTTCGACAGTCAAGGTATAGGGAGGATGGCGAAGCAACAATGCGGGTTGCACGGACGCACAGACACTATGAATACGACGCCATTTTGGTTCCTTAATCTCCTTGTCCGTCGGGATCAGCCACGGATACAAACCTAAACATCGCCAGCATGGCGATTGGAACGACAATCATTCGACTGAGCGTTGACGAGGACGCTGCGTGTTCACCTATAGAAAGACGCCACAGTTTCACTGCTCTAGGTCCAACCAGAATGATTTCATAATGCCCAGGAGGGAAAGAAGTCCTGCGATACTCTGGCTCGATAATGTCACCGACGATAAACTTCACTCTACACCTTCATGCATAACTTTTGCGACATACCGCCCCCGCACTCCCAGGACCTCCATGCGGTGAGCCGTCCCATCCGTTTGGCCCGTCACTACGATCCGGAGGGTATCCTCGCCGCGCAAAATCCGGTAGTCCTTGATCCCACGCTCCCAGATATTCGCCGCCTTCTCTGCGGCTTGGCGGGGATAGGTGGCTTCCACCGTAAACCCATGATCGTCAAACTCGGGAAAGGCACACTGGTAGGATTGCGACTTTATTGGTATTCTCATCCGTTATCCTTGTTCGTCGTGGCACGCATGTGTTTCAATCAACGTCCCTAAATCTCCGACTTCTGCTTCCCCTAGTCGTCAAGGAGTTGATAGACGTTACCTTCCTTCATGGGACGCGCTTTTGTCCCTGTGTGGTGCTAGGGAAGCAGAATGATGCTTCCACAGTTTCCAAAATGGCAGAATGCTCGATACGATCCACTATTCCCCGCACGAACTCCGCTGCTTTGTCGTCTCCCAATGCGTCGAACTCCAGTGCCATCATCCCGAGATTCTTCAGAGACAAGTATGTGCGCGGATCTGCTCTCGCGCCCAACTGCTGCGACATCCATATCTCCCCCGTCCCTGCATCTTTGCCTATGCGGATTGTAAGGTCGGCACGCGCCAGGCTTCTGATGATACTGGCAGGCGTGTTTTTCATTTCGAGCCTTCTAGGTTGAGCGCTAAGAGCCGTACTACGATCTCGCTATCTTCAATATCAGAGGGCCAACCATAGGCGGAACAGACTGCGGAATCAAGCCGTTTGTGGGCATTGACCAGCCATGCAGGCATCTGATTGTAGAGGTTTGTCAGTGTTCTTGTGGCCAGTTTCTGGCCACAATCAGGATCACGGGCGATGAGGCGCGGGAAGTGCACGGTTCCAACGCCTTGAGGGCCTGGACCGATCACATACCGAGACCATGGACCATCGAAGGCTCCGGGGAAACTCAGTATCTCCTCTCGCATCCAATCGGGCGGATTGAGCCAGCCTTCTCGCAGTTCGTTGAGTGCCGCAGCGGCAACACCAATTGCTGTACGTTGCTGCTCTGTCGGCTCCGGAAAGGGAAATGTCTCGAAGCATGTCGAGGGCGTGTAGCGGAATCCACTTTCACTCTCCCGTAGTTGAGTACCCTGCGAGCGAGCCCACAATTCATGTACGCGTGACTGCAATACTCCGAATGAATAATCGTCGCTACGTGCAATTGCTCGGGTCTGATGATCCGCGAGATATACTGCATCTAACCAGATGAAGATACGATGCTTTGAAACTTCAGGCGTAACTATGAAACGGTTCAGACCTGTCAGCGAGCGGCGCATTCCAGGGCGCGCCTCACCGTGGAGCCACCATTTAACGGCCATGCGACTACGCCTATTTTGTTCTCGTACAGGTTTGACGTTTGCAGAAATGTACTGCCAGGGTGCTTCGTAATAGGCACCCTCATCTTCGGTAGTTTCACATCCGAAGTCGATGATCCAACCCTTACCTCCGCGCTGTAAGATGTCCCGAGCCGTCAGGCGCGGCCGAAGAACGTCGCTATTGGGCCGGTGGTGCGGATTGGGTGCTGCCAGCATTGATTGAGCTGCCGCGTCCGTGATATCGAAATCCCCAGCCTTCATCACTCCAAGATAACAGATTCCAGTATTGGCGGATAAGCGGGCGGCCTGAGTAACATTTACTGCACCAGACAGGTTGATGTGGATCTCAGGTGTCGGATGCCCGTCCAGCACACGTTCCTGTTCGGTACCACCGTCGAAGCCAACCATCGACACATGGACATTCGCACCATCAAGAATCCAGTCCCGGTCACTTACCGCGAAAAAGATGTCCCCCGTCTCCTTGATGCGCTCCAGCACCTTTCGGTTCGCTCCACCACGGATGCCTTGCGTCGCCAGTAACCCAGCCCGCTTACACCGTCCATCCTGTATCTGCTGTCTGGCTTTCTCGAACCAATAGCAGCAGAGATCCGATTGTCCAGCCAACCGACCCCCATACAATTTGCGCAACGCCGCCACATAGTCATCACCGAGAGAGCCGCGCATCACCTTGTCGCCCAGAAATGGCGGGTTCCCAACGATGAAATCTACCTTCGGCCATTCCGGCTCCTGCGGGTGCGCGGGATCAGACAGATCGATCACAGCATCTTGACAGCGGATGTTGTCGGTGGAGCGGAGCACGGGATTGTCGGCCACCAAGTAGCCATGGTCACGCAGCCACTGCAGGTACCCGATCCAGACGGTCATCTGGGCGAGATCGGCTGCATAGGGATTTAGTTCCAATCCGTAGAGTTGCCAGGGGCCGACCTCCGGCAGAAACGCAGTGAAGTTCTGGGAGAGGGCGTAGTCAATGACTTGCTTCTCCAGATCCTTGAGTTTTTGCAGGGTTACGTAGAGGAAATTGGCGGAACCGCACGCCGGATCCAGAACCGTGACCTGCCCGAGACGAGCGACAAACTGTTGCAGCCGCTGATCGGCCTGTCGTCTGGCCGCTACTGTGTCACGCTTCAACATTGTCTCAACGGACTGGCGTACCTCGTCCCACTCCCGCCGTAGAGGCGTAAGGACCACCGGCTCGATAATGGTCTCGATGTCTTCACGGCTGGTATAGTGCGCGCCGAGTTGCGTCCGGTTTTTAGGATCCAGACCCCGCTCAAAAAGCGTTCCCAATATGGACGGATCCACCGCGCCCCAATCAAGGTCTGCGGCCTGCCTCACTGCCTCAATCTCCGGTACAGTTAGATCAAGCACGGCACTATCGTTGAACAGGTTGCCGTTGAAGTAGCGAATCGCATCCGCGCCGAAGTCGCCGCCATGGGCCATCGCTTCAAACAGCGTCTGGATCTGTCGGGAGAAGCGGACGGTATCGCCGCGCGTGTTCGCCACGATCCGCGAAAAGAGATTGGCCGGAAGCAGTTCGATGTCTTCGGCGAACAGGCAAAAGATGATTCTATCGAGGAAGTGGGCAACAGCATGCGCTTCCAACCCTCGTGAACGCATCGACTGAGCGATCTGCGCCAATTTCGCTGCGGCGGCCTCAGTGATAGCGGTGCGCGTTACGCCTGGGCGCAACCGGGTGGGATCAGAGAACAGGGCACGCAGTCGCTCCATGTTCTGGGGAGTATCGATCTCCTCCAGCAGCATCTCGTACTCGGTATGCGGGGTGTTGGTGAAATTGGTATGGATGACGATGCGCTGGGTGTCGCAAACGACAAGGAGCGGCGGATTGTCCAGAGCCTCGCGGTACTGAAGGAGTTGCTGGTACGCTTTTTTCAGGTCGCCCCCTGCCCCCTTGTACTCCCACCCAAAGAAGCCCTTTTTCCACACATCGGCAAAGCCCTTGCCGCCAGCGGTTTTCTGCACCGCTTTCTCGAACGTAAACGACTCTCCGGTCGGATCTGCCTCGGCGGGGCGGCGATGCCCCAGCACCTCACACAGATCCAGAAAATGCTGCTGAGCGAGGGAACGCTCTGACAAGTTGGCGGTGCGGTATCGGATCTTGAACTCTGTAGCGTTCAAATACTGTATCCTCTCATCCTAATCCTCAAGTTCCGAAGTGCCGCCGTCCCGAAAGAATTTCAGTCTTGCCAAGTCATAGGGATCAATCTCAACGGTCTCCGATCCAGCTTGTTCGATGAGGGCAGCCGCCATGCAGAGATAGGTCGCAAGTGCCTTCACCTGATCGAGATGGCCGCCATCAACTGCCGCAATGATCTCCGCGCCAATCAGCCGCACCTCTGCCGCAAACTCGACCAGATCGCTGTCCGGCGGCTCCTCATTGGTATCGTCGGCCATCAGTCGTCTCTCCGCTCTGATGCCTTCGGGTTCCTTTGGAATGGTCAATTGCGGGCATCTATCGGCGATAGATACGGTATTAACGGGCTATACTCCTCCGTCGCTTGGCAAACAGGAAACGCAGCGGCGCCATTGGCACGGCAACGGCAGGCAGATCCGGAATGTGGCTATCGATACACGAAAACGCCCGAAGCGGATGCTGCGGGCGGAAATGTATCAGGTTAATGGTGCGCGCTTACCTCACCGCTCAGGGTGTCTACGACAATCGCGCCCTGGTGACCATACCAACCGGTTGCTTCGTTGTTCCATTGGCTGGTGTCTTGCAAATGAAAATTGTAAGACCTGCCCGCAGATACGCTCCGGTCGTAACTCAGGAATTCGCAGATCAACTGCGTTCCGGCCTTCCGCCACTCGCGCAGTTCGAGTACGCCCTGGATGCAGCGATCATCCTGTACACTGCGCTTGAGGTAGGCCAGTTCATGGTGATATAGCTCTGCCAGGGCGTCGAGGATTTCTGCCCGCTTGCACTCTATGGGCAAGGCGAGGTAGAGGGTACTGAGGGGCGTAATGTACTGCTCGGGTGGACATCGTATCACGTTGGTTTGACGCTCCGTGACGCTCGATACAACAACCCTTCCTTCGGCTATGCTTTCGCCTAACGCTTCCTCCAGGCACTCCTGTACCTGGGTAGTACCGCCAGCTGGCAATCCGAGGAGAGAGAGCTGGAGATCGTAGCGGACAGGAGATAGCTCACGCATGGTACGCCTCCTCTTCAGTGATCGGATCGCCTTCTTGGTTTCTCACCGCGCTAGTGGATTCCGCGTCATCGTCTTCCAGATCCGCTTTCACATCAGCCGGGGTATTCGCGCCAGAAGTAACGGCGTCCCCATTAGGACTGGGAACGCTCAGGAACATCGGCTCCTCCCAGCGCTGCGCTGCTCGGTTGCAGATACCCACTACGAACTGTTGCCCGTTGATCAGGCGAATGGCGCGGTGACGGCCAGTCTGGATTTCCTTCAGCGCTCCTTCCGGTGCGCGGTAGGTGCCGCCGATGCGAATCAGGGTGCCACTGCTACATTTCACGCATGGGGCGTATAGTCCGGCCAGTTGTTCGGCGAGACGGGCGCTTATCTGCAAGCCGTCGTCTTTGAAGGCCAGGGTGCGATGTGAGGGAGCCTTCTGCCGCATCGTCTGTTGCTCCTGCGCCTGCGCCTGCTGGAACATGGCGTTCGCCCGCGCCGCCGCCTTTTCCTCGATGCCGGGGATGCCACCGGGGATCGCTGCATAGACGTAGTCTGTTCGCTTGATCGGATGGCCAAACGCGAAGCTATGCATCCGTGCGCTGGTGCGCGTGTAGGAAACTTCACAGGAAACCCCGTTCGGCAGCATGACGGAGCAGGTATGTGCCTTCGTGTTCTCCTTGTCGTAGCCCGCCTGTTTGCGCTCATCAGGCGTCAGGGTGATCCCCTTTACGGTGCGAACCATGATGGTGTTCTCCTCTCCGACAGCGACGCGCGCTGTCGTGCATAAAGAGCAGGATGTACGACGCCCTCTGAATAGGAAGCCGTGCTCTTTAGGAGGAGCATAGAGAGGGTGGAACAGAGAGCACGTCAGGGTGCGCCGGCGCAACGGCGTCAGAGACGATCTCTATCGTGGGAGGGGATTCTAGCGGTGGAGAAGCTTGTAGTAAGTTCTGGTCAGTAGACGAGTCAGAACAGAGATATTGCAGAGAATCTACAACCATAGAGAGTACCGGGTATCCGGAAGTAGGCACACTACAGAACAGGGGGCGTAGCGTTTGTTTCCTGAAGCAACCAGGCCGCGCTACACTCCAGGGCAGCGGCTAGTACCAGGAGTTCAAGATCCGAGACCTTGCGGGTTCCGCTCTCGATACGAACAATGTCCCGCCATTCTGGATTCCATGCCCCCTCGGTCACTACGGCAATGCGGGCGCAGAGGGTGTCCTGTGTCCACTGCTGGGCCTTCCGACGCTCCCGAACCCGGGTGCCAATGAGGTTCATCCGATTGTCAGGGGTGCGAAGCTGGTAGGCGCCACGCGGCATGAGAGTGTGTCCGTTCTGCAAGTTGGCCGATTATGGCAGAACGGAGGCACAGCAAAGACTACCAAGTGGTAGTATATAGGGTATACTAGCGAGTATATTGAGGCACTGTTGCAAAGGAAGGTGACGCATGGAGACGGTAGTCAACAAGCGGGGAGCGGTGACGGTGACGCACCTGAGCGGGCCTGCGGACGTGGAGGGTTTACTTGTCGTGTTCGAGGAGATCGCTGCACAGGAGGGCTGGTGTCCGGGCGGGCAACTGCGTGCCTACACGGAGCCGGCCTATCACCTGGCGGCACAGGTGGAGGGGGTGATTGTCGGCGGCATGCAGATCGTCCGGTCGGCATTACATTCCATGCCGTATCGGGCGGTCTGGCCGGAGATCGAGGTGCATGCCGCAGGTGAGGTCGCCGAGGTGACGATCCTGGCGGTCCGTCCGGAGTGGCGGGGGCGCCCGGGGCTGTTCTGGCCGCTCTGTACCGCACTCTGGAGGCTCTGCATCGCCGAGCAGATCGAGAGCCTCGTGCTGCAGTCCACGTCCAAGATGCTGAACCGCTACCGCAAGGTCGGGTTCCCGTTGGAGGTGATCGGCGACCTACGGGAACACTGGGGTGAGCCAGCCTATCTCTGCCGCTTAGACGTGCGAGAAGTCGCTGGTGCGCTCATGGAGATGGCGCTGCGTTTCCCCAGCTACCGCAGCCTCATCGGACAGGCACTCCAGCCGGGCATTCGCCCTGCTTGTGCCTCTATTGCGACTCTGCCATAGTGGAGAAGGTACCCTCCCCTGCGCGCTGTACGCCTGGGGCATACCGGCAGATTCTAGCATTCACCCATGTCGCTCACCATTGCCTCGCTCTACCTGCTCTGCCTGGCGTTCCTCTTTGGCTCAGCCCTCTACGTGGTTTCGCGCGATCCCTTCGACCGCTTGAACCGGGCCTACGCGCTCCTGGCACTTACCCTGCTCGCTTGGGTCGGAACGCTCTTCGTGTTCGCGGCCCAGAACCAGGGAGCAACCCTGCTCTGGCTCGGCCGGGCCAATTTCGCAGCAGTGGCCCTCGTCGCGCCCGCCGTCTACGGGTTTGTGGCCGCCCTGCGGAAACACCTCCATCCAGAAACATACTGGCTCTGGGGCGAGAGCTTGCTACTTGCGGTCCTTGCACTTGGAACGCCCTTCGTTGACCGCGCCGAGGCGGTGCAGGGCGCGGTGCACGTGACGACGTATGGCGTACTCTTCCCGCTCTACATCGTGCACATTGTGATCTACCTGGTTGCCGGCATCTGGGGTGCGCTTCGGCCAGCCACAACCCTGCCGCGCGTCGTGCAGAGTCAACTGCGTCTGGTCGGCGCGGGGATTCTCGTAACCACCGCTATTGGCATTATCACCAACGCTGCATTACCGTACCTATTCGGAGATTTTGCCTATATCCATATCGGCACCGTCTCAACGATCATTTTCCTCAGCACCGTCGCTTACGCCGCCGTCTCGAAGCACCTCTTCAACGTACAGGTAGTCATCCGCGCAACGCTGGTGTTTGGCCTGCTCATAGCCTTTGCATTAGAACTATACCAAGCATCCGTGGAGTTCCTCACGAAACTCTTACCGCTTGGCGACCCAACCGAGCGCCACATCGCTGCCGCGTTCGTGGCGCTCATCATCAATGCCTTCACGCATGAGCCATTGCGGCAGTTTTGCTAGAGCAGTTATCCGATCGCCTCGTAACAAAACATCCCTCACAATCCCGACGATTAATCAAAAGACAAAGGTAGTACCCTGAAACCGCGTAGCTCTTGACGAGGCTGTAGACCTCAATCTAACCCTGCTTCGCCTAACACTAAAGATCATCACATGGCTTATCCCGACACTTCGGCTCCGCACGCCTGAGCGACATAGGCGGCGAGAGCCGCACTATCGAACCAAGCTGAGGGCTCACTGAATTGCAGCCCGCATGGCTCCGTACACAATGGTTTTTGTAAAGCCTGTGGCATCCTCCAAATCGAACAATTGATCCGTATGGCGAGCAATCTAAAACATTTTATACACCTGACAGCACCTAAAAGTTGATCGTCCAGTGCTCTTGCTTAGAGAGCGTCAGGAGGACATAATGAACATGTAGGTAGCCTCCAAGCAGTTAGTAAATACGTCCGTTATGAAATCTAAACTTTCCTACCGCATCTTGGCCTATGGTCCACCCGTGGGCGGGCTCGTTATGTTTATTTTTTTCTTTGGAATGATCGCTACCCCCCTAGTAAAATATACCGAATGGTTTGACCCCACATTCTTCTTAGCCGCTTCCTATATATGCGTACTCGTTGCTCCTGCCAGCTTTGCGATTGCTAACCGACGGGAAATGAGGTACGGCCTGACAACGGCGTTAGGTATTACACTTTGGTATGTTATGATTAGTGCCGTGTGGGCAGTTTATGTCTTCTCAAACTGCGATTCAACTGCGGTGGGAGCACCGGCATGCAGCTTACTCCAATCTAGAGCAAAGGGGGATATGTGGTCCATTGCTCTTATCCTTTATACCGTCTCGCTTGCATCTATTTGGTATGGGTTTGGAGCCACATCATTCAAGAGAAAGACATTATTACTCATTATGGGCCTAGCAACAGTTGTTGTGGCGTTTTTTGCCTGAGGCATTCGTCTTTAGCAAAGCAACGTGCTGGCAACTCCCGGTGGGATCTCTCTATAAGCGTTTGTCGAATTTTTCGACGGCGAGTGCACAGTCCTAGAATGAATCCGCCGGAAGCCAAAAGCATCCCCGCTCCAGGCTCAGGCGTTGCTACCGGGGCAAGCACCGCTCCTGTTTTCGACGGGCCTGGGGCGTCCGCTCCGTGATCCCACGATGCAACGACAGTGTCCTCCATTTGCGATGTGAGGGAAGAACTCTGAATCACAAATCCACCGAGGGAGTTTCCCGGAGCGATATCATTGGGATAGGGCAATGTAGAATCCGGGTTGAACCACAGGACATAGGTGCTATTGTCTGTCTGATAATCCCATGCTGTGGGACTCAGTACTGTGGAGATAGGGGCGTCGACTGCTAGATAGAACGAGCTGATGAAGTTTGGGCTACCGGTCGGTTCGTCGTTGAACAGAGTGTATGCCCAAACTTGTGAGCCTATAGCAACGTCGGTATGTGACATCAAATCTTGTGCTTTTACTTCATGGGTGCCGACGAGAGTACACCACACAAGCACGATAAACGTCCAGGACCGCATACTTTTCCGTCCTTTACTTGCTGTTTGAGTAACGTACAAATGAATGAAGGAGCGCATAATGTTCTCCGTACCCGCCTATAGGGTTATCGTGAAGAGGTAATGGGCGGTGACTTTAGGTGCTGCACCGGGAACGTCGTAGGCCATGCCGAATGCTTGGTCCTGGTTATATACATCCACTGTCTGGACGATTCCAACTACATTCGGATCGCACACAAAGAATCGCCGCACATTGTATGCTTGATCTGCGCTTCCCTCAATGTAAGCGTCGCTACAGAACACGGTCCCTGTAGCAAGGACAGCATGGCCACCTCCCGTACCATCCGCGTTGACGGTGAGCGCTATCACTGTCGGGGATCCAAGTGCGTTCGGGGCTACCAGATTGTCCTGCAGTGCTTGGCGAACAGCGTCCGTTTCTCCTTGTAATGCCTGATTGCCATTTCCAAAATAGCCAATAATCCGTAAGCTGTCGATCAGTTGAAAACGCTTAATTCCGCGGATCTGAGCAAGACGAGTGTCCCAATACAGTCCGCTGTCCTGAGTACGCGAGGGAAGAAGGGTGTCCTGGGGGATCTGCTGCTTGTGGATGTAGTAGTTTCGTGCCTTCCAACTCATACCGACGCAAAACCCATCATTATCTCCCAATATCTGATCGATCTTCCCTGGTATGCGAGGAAAGGCGTTGACGAATTTGAAACCGTTTATGGCTGAGTCGAACTTTGTAATGGCTATCGCTATATTCCCTGACTGCAGCCCAGAGGGCGCATCGACAGTAAAGTACAGCGTATGGTTGCCTTCAAGCTGTGCCTTCGGTATCGCTATCGTTGGCCCTGCGGTCCAGCCTCCTGCCGTCAAGTCCCAGTCAGTAAGGATCTCGGTGAAATATCGCTTACCGTCTAAAACCCAGTGGCCAGTGATATGACCATGCCCTGATCCCTTCATATGCAGAGTGATTTGGTAGGTTTTCGTGCCAGCATTTACCACATACTGTGGCATTTCAAGTTTCAATCCCGACACGGTTGGAGACGCATGAGAAAGGTAAAAGCATCCGATATCGCTTACCGAGCCGTCAGGGTCTAATCGCGTAGGCGTCCCCGAATCGATACACGGCGAGTTTTGAGATAGATGAAAGTCAGTCGTCAGTTCGGGGTATTCTGAGAGATCGTGGACACCTTGGGGCGACCAATTTATATTGCCGTTGGCATTGCTGTTGAAGTCATTATAGTCTTCGAGAATAATGCTGCCATTTTCGAGAATAATGCCCCGGTTATTAAGTGCAGAGATCGTGTTTTGTATGAATAGGGTCCATCCAGGCTGGCAGTATATTCCTGATGGATTATTCGTAAGCGTGCAGTTTTGGACTTGGACACTGGCTGCGCCGTAGCTAGCCTCGGCAGTGAGCACGGCAATGCCGTTTTGCGCGTTGTGGTAGGCCAGACAGTGGTCTGCGGTACCAGTCCGACAGGTGGAGAAATCAAAGCCATCAACGTTGTCGTGAGAGGCACAGTTTTTGTCAATCGCCGTGTCGCAATACCAGTTGACAAAGCCATATGCGTAATTGCTGAAAGCGGTACAATCATGGACAAAAGAGGAATGGATACCGTTAATCTCAATGCCGTGAAAGCCAAAACTGCCAGTAACAGTACATGAGCTAATCTCTACAGCATCGGTTCGATTGTCCTTGTTTCCCAAAACAAAAATGTTCGAGAGCCCGCTATTAGACACGGTGCAGTTGTCGATTAAACCCTGTCCAAAACCATTTCCGACAAATATCCCCCAGTTACGTGCGTTGGTTACGGTACATCTGCGCACCGTGGGATGGGTTCCTGCTTCCAAATAAATGCCCCATTGGGAGTTATCTGCAGTACAGTCGGTGACAGTACTGCTTGTACCTGCCGTGAAATTACGGAGCCAGACACATATTTGACCACCGAGCGCATGGATGTCGATAGCAGATATATTACCCCCGCCATCGGCATACACTCCGGCATAACTAGCGCTGTCACATTCAAAGCCCTGCACCAGAATGTTTCGGCAACTTGAAAGGATGAACCCTCCTTTCAAAACAGGACGCCCATTAATTCCTTGAATTGTCAAATTACTCCGGTTGGACACGCTTGGACTCTCATTGTAAATGCCGGGCGAAACAAGAACCGTTGCGTTTGCGGGAGCTGCATTGAGGGCGCTTTGAATCGTTGGGTACTGGGAAGGCACACGAAGTACGGCCTGGGCTGAGGCAAGACTTAGGCTGGTGCATTGAAGAAGTAACATCAGAAGGGCAAGAAGTATCTTCAGTCGCAGATTCATTTGTATGTCTCCTCGTTTGTAGGTGGCGAAAAAGTGAACACAGTATGTTAACTGGCTTTCATGCTAATCAGGCGAGCCCCTGTGACTACTGGCAAGTATATTTTGGTATTGAGAAATGTCGAACGCTATCGCACTCCGAAGATATGCACGCTGGAACGCAGAGGATAACAGCCCTAAAGGCACCTTCTCCAGCAGCGCACGTGTATGTTTTCGATGCGGCTATCGTTTCTGTCTATTAGCTTACTAGGCAAAAGCGTGACCAAAGTGTCACTCCTTTGTGAATGTTTTGTGAGTGTCTGATCGCATCACTTTCTTGGGTCTCGGAATGGGTAAACTAGGGATGTACTGCTCGGAAAGGGGAAGCATATTTATGGAGGAACAGCCTAGCCACCAGTCTTCGCTCGTCTTTCGCCTCTTTGGCGGCTTCGAAGCTTGCCACAATGGCCAGCCCATCGGCGGCCTTCATTTGCGCCAGGGCGAGCGGCTTTTGGCCTACTTGATATTGCATAGTCCACGGTGGGTCGAGAAGGCTGATTTAGCTAAGTGCTTTTGGAGCGACAGGCCAGTGGGAGACGTGGATCAGAACCTGCGCCAGAGCCTAAGTTTCCTGCGTCAGATCCTTCAGGTAGACGCCGTCTGTCTCGAAACGCGCACCGGCGCCGTTCGCCTGATACTTAACTTAGAGCAAGCGGATACCTTACAATTTGAGGCCGCGTGCGCGCGCGGGGATAGTACCTCGCTCGCTCTTGCGCAGCAGATGGCTGAGGAGACGCTGCTGGCTGGCTGGAATTACGAGTGGATTGCTCCATTTCGGGAGCGCTATGCGAAAAAGCTACAACAGGCACTTGCGCGGGCAAGCGAGCAAAACTTTTGGGGGGCGCACCGTGTCGCTTCAGGAAGTTTCGCGCCGGAAAGACAGGTAAGACCCGCTGGCGGCATCATTCCTCCGGGCTCCCCTTTGTATATCAGACGGACGTGCGACCAGGCGCTTACGACGGCTCTCCAGAATAGCGAGGGCATTGTCCTCATTAAGGGATCGCGCCAGATCGGCAAATCATCACTGCTAGCTCGAGGATTACGGTTTGCCCATGACCGACACTGGGCCGTATACGATACCGACTTCGAGCAACTCGCTCCCGCAGATTTGGCAGACCGAGATACCTTGTACCTACGCCTTATCGCCTCACTTGCTGAACAAGCCGGACAGGAGTTCTCTCTGGAGCGTGACTGGAAAACTCATAGCGGTGCGGTTGGTAACCTGGAGCGGTTCCTACGTGAGCGCGTGTTAAAAACGACCGATTCTCCTATCGTCTGGACGCTGGATGGGATAGATAGCCTTTTTAAGACCGACTACTACAACGAATTCTTCGCCCTGCTCCGTGGCATTCATTCCAAACGCGCCACCCAACCGACTGTTCCTTGGGGGCGTTTCACGCTCTTGTTGGCCACAGCCACCGAAGCGCACCTCTACATCCGTGATCTCAACCAGTCGCCCTTCAACGTTGGTACCCGCATAGATGTGGCTGACTTTAGCAGAGTTCAGTGCCGAGAAGCAGCAGTGCGGTATGGCGTTGCCCTGGAAGCGGCTGATCATGAGCATTTGTACGAACTCTTAGGAGGGCATCCCTACCTGCTGATGCGGGGTCTGCACGAGATGACAACCCAAAAGATAACGGTCAAGGTATTTGAAGTCATGGCCGTGCAGCCGAACGGCCCTTACCACGATCACTTAGAGTATCTGCGCCGCTTTCTGGCTACCGACTCAGAACTGCTTGCGGACATGCGCGCGGTGCTGGAAGGCCGTTCCTGTTCCGACGCCGGTTTTTTTCGCTTAAGAAGCGCCGGGGTAGTCGTTGGCAGTTCTCCTGAAGCGGCCCGCCCTCGCTGCGGCCTCTATACTCGCTACTTCGCACGGCATTTCAAGTAGCCTTATACGGCGTAAACGGTGCAAGCACTGGAAAGGTGAGTTTTCTTTGGAGGAACGAACATCTAAGGGCTACTTTGTCCCTGGCGGGACCTTGCCGGGAAACGTTCCTTCGTATGTAGAGCGTGAGGCGGATGCCGTCCTGTTCAAGGCGCTTCTCGCTGGAGAGTTCTGCTATGTCCTGGATACGCGACAGGTAGGCAAATCCTCGCTTATTGTACGGATGGCACAACAGCTGCGCGCTATAGGCCATCATGCCGCTATTTTGGACATCAGCAGTATCGGGGAAAACCTGACTCAGGAGCAGTGGTACTTTGGCTTACTTACGAGCCTTGCAGTAGACTGCGACCTAGAAGCAGAAGCAGAGGAGTTCTGGATCCAACACTCCCGATTGGGTAGCGTACAGAGATTGTTTATGGCCATTCGCGACATATTCCTGCCTCGCCTCAATATACCATTTGTCATTTTCGTAGATGAGATCGACGCCGTGCGCAAACTGCCATTTTCAGTTGACGAGTTCTTTGCGGCGATTCGTGAGTGCCATAATCGCCGTGCTTCTCATTCAGGAAGCCACCAACTGACATTCTGCTTGATGGGGGTTGCCACACCTTCTGATCTAATCCAAGATGTGCGGACCACCCCCTTTAACATTGGCCGGCGCATTGAACTGCATGATTTTTCGCTGCCGGAAATGCTGGTATTCGCCGCAGGCCTCCCCGGTAACAACGTACAGCAATATGCGCAGCTAAAGCAGGTCTGGTGCTGGACTGCCGGTCATCCGTATCTTACTCAGAAGTTCTGTCAGGCTGTCGCGAACGCGGGGCAACCATTATCATCCAGCGAGATTGATAGTCTCTGCGCACAGATATTCTTGCGGCGGGAGGCGCAGGAAGAAGAGAATAACCTAAAATTCGTGAGCCGGTACATACTCACGGAAGAAGCACATCGCACAGGTATTTTAACATTATATAACATGATCCTAACTGGTCGGTACATTCATGCTGAGGACGCTCCCGGAGCGTTGGTTCAGCATTTACTACTCTCTGGTCTTGTCTGTGCTACGACACGTGGTAAGCAACTGCGGATAGTGGTCCGTAACCGTATCTACAGGACGGTCTTTGATCTCGTCTGGATACGGCAAGCGATGCCTGGGACGGAGTTGCGGCGGCAGCGCCGCGCCTGGTGGCTCGGGTTTGCACGGGCCACCATTATCTGGGGAATTGCGGCTGCGTCTCTCGGGATGGCATGGCGTCAGCGCATGATAAACCGCTGGACCGCGCAAAAGGCGGTAGTATTGACCACGGAATTAAGCCACCAGCGGGCGATGCTGTCCAAAAATGAGAAGCAGATCGATACCGATACCAAGTTACTGCATGCCCGACAAGCAGATCTTCTCCGCATGGAACAGACCATCGGCCACACGAAAACGGAGCGCGACCGCATCGCACAGGAGAAGCAGACACTCCAGGCGAGCGTTACCGTCCTCCAACAACGTCTGGCTCTCTTGCAGGGTTCGATGAACCAAGCGGTCACAGTACGTAACCAGGCACTGCGTGATACGTTGCAAGCACAGGAGCAGAGCGAAAGCGAACATGCATCTGCATTAGCAGTTCAATCCGGAGATGAGGTGGAGGCCGTACAGTCGAGCTTACACTCAGTCGAAACGACCATGAAAGCAGGACGGAAGCCGTCCTTGGCAGCGCAACAGGCACTCTTTAGCGCGGTGACCGCACGGGCGCACCGTATTCGCCGGATTCCCCATGACGGACGACTTACCGCTGCAAGTTTTTCCAGCGACGACCAGTACCTCGTCATTGCTGGTCGTGGTCGCTATGCCGATCTCATCTCTACCCACAACTGGCAACCTACCGTCAGGCTTCCCGTAGTACCTGCAGACATACCGAATCCCGAGGTTGCTGTCGCTCGGTTCGCGTTAAGAGGTACACGTCTCGTTACGGCGTATCGTACAGGCTCAGCAGAGTCCTGCTTTCAGGTATGGGATGTAGCCAACGTACTGGGCCATACCATCGCTCCAATGCGTACCTTTCGCTGCAAAACTTTAGGACCTCCGCGTGCAGACCTTTCTGCAGATGGAACCCTCATAGTAACCAATGGGCCGGATAAAACAGGGCGTGTGTGGACTATTGCTGATGGCTCAATCTGCGAACTCAAAGGGCATGCAGGCCCCGTGACAGGCGTCTCGTTTTCATCCGACCTACCGGGACACGATCGCTTCGTAGCCACAATCGGCAACAGCCTGCGCCAAGACCATGATCAGGAAGCACGTATCTGGGATGCACATACCGGGAAGTGTCTCTACAACATTGGCCCAGACGTGCAGGCCGCCAACCGACAACTGACCGCCGTAGCCTTTTCTCACTTTGCCGATCTGGTGTTGTTGGGATCTGTCGAAGGAAATTTAATCGCCTACCATGGACCTGCAGCATCCAATCAGCAACGGGGTACTGAGTCCCTGCAATATCATGGGGCGATCGGTAAAATAAATACGATCCACGTATCGACCGACAGCGGATGGGTGGCAAGTGCGAACGCACGGGGCAATACGCAGATCTGGTATAAGCCTCAGCATCTGCAACCAATGTACTCCCTCGCTACGCGCACCCATGAGGCCACTGCGGTTCAGTTCAGTCGCTCTGACCGAAAGATCGTCACCGCTTCTAAGACGGGGTATGCCGATGTCTGGTCATTGGGACAGTCAACCTACCAGGGTGCTGAAGGTACACTCACCTATGTGGACTGTTCACCGGATGGGACGGCGTTTGCTGCCGCCTCTGACGAAGGCTGTGTCCTCGTCTGGCAGCAACGAAGAATACTCTGGGACACTGCAACGCACACTATGCACGCCTTTTTTGATCCAATCCGCCGATTGCAGTGGGATGGCAAACAAATCGACCATGCCGTCTATTCTCCAGATGGACAGCGGATCGCCATGGCATGCACGGATGGTTCAGCCCGTATCTGGACTGCTCCGGCAGCAACCGGATCAACCGCCAACGACTATGTACCCTTAATTGGACATACAGACCGGATAAATACGATCTTCTTTTCAGCGGATGGACGGTCTGTAGTGACGGCGTCTCGCGATCAAACGGTTCGCGTCTGGGATGCTCACTCCGGTCGCCAGACAGCCCAGTTGCCTGATGCGGTAGGGGGATATCTGAGCGCTATCTTTCAGCGTGACGGCCAACACATCCTCATAGCCACTACCGATGGCACTGCGCGTCGATACGATCTCATTTCCCGGCGCTGGCAAGAGGTGTACACCGTGAAAGGCGACCGCGGCCCTGGGCCCCAACGCTATCCATTGAGTATTGCATTCTCACCAGACGAGCACGCTGTGCTCTCGGCAGATGCTGATGGGAACGCCTATCTGTGGAACACCACTTCAGCCCACTTGCTCGGGGTGTTCCATGCCAGCGACAGCCCCCTCTTTTCCGCCCTCTTTTCACCGGATGGAAGGCGTCTCGTCACGACCGGCGCTGATGGCGTAACACGGACGTGGTGTATCCCCACCGTGCATAGCGGCGAGGTTTTCCACCAGCGTAAACCAGAACTTGTCGTACATGGCAATGGCTTGCGCATGAACATTGCACGGTTTACACCTGATGGACAGCATCTCGTGGTTGCTGGAGAGGATAAGTTGGTTCAGTTCTATCCCGCGACCCTTGGCGAGATGCGGAAAAGCGCGCGGAATATTCTGGCGGAAGCAGGCTCCTCCGTACTTGCACAATAGGTTTGATGGCAGAGGTGATACTCATGAAAACTCAGGATGAACAACTTGACATCATCTTTTACCACCGTCAAGGATGGTCTCAACGACAGATTGCCAGCAAAATCGGATGTAGCCGCAAGACCGTCAAGAAGTACATCGAGCAGCCAGCCGCCATAGGGAAGCCACGAGCAAGGGCTATACGGCCGACAAAAATCGACCCGTTCAAATCTTATATTGGGGAGCGCCTGAAGGCTGGCGTGGGGAACGCCGTCATTTTGTTCAACGAACTCCGGGAACAAGGGTATCGCGGCGGATATTCCATTCTCAAGAATTACCTGCGTTTGCTGCCTCAATCCTCTCCGATGCATGTCCTGGCTAATCAGACCACGGTGAATTCATGGGTACTCAGGCTGTTGCAAGGCGACGTCAGCAATGCGGAGATTGCCGAATATACCCTCGGAAAACTCGATGCTGAACGTATCGAAACGCTTCGTCGGTGCGTTCTTGATAGGCCGATGGCGTATCGGAATCGGGCGATGACCGTCCTGCTCTCCCTGCACGGTACTCCTCAACGAGAGATCTCGCGCTGTTTATATTTGCATCGGAAGACTGTTCAGAGCTACCTCTGTGAATTTACTGACGAGGGGATCGAGACACTGCTCGGCTCGAAGACACGAGGAATCAAAAAATCTCAGGACGTACGCTATAAGGAGGCACTCTTCGCCATCCTGCATGCGCCCCCCGCAGACCACGATATTAATCGCACGACCTGGCGCATGGAGGATATGCACCGCATTATGGCTGAGCAGGGACATCCTATCTCGCGCGACGGTATACGCCAGATCATTCGCGATGCGGGATACCGTGTGCGCAAAGCCAGGAAAGTACTGACGAGTCGCGATCCCGCGTACAAGGAAAAAGTGCAAGCAATCCAAGCTATTCTCTCGCAGTTGACCTCCAAGGAGAAATTCTTCTCGATTGATGAGTTCGGCCCCTTCGCCGTTCAGCTTCAAGGAGGCAGTTCCCTGGTTCTCAAGGGTGAGACGAAGACGATCCCTCAATGGCAGAAGAGCAAAGGCAGCCTTCTTCTCACCGGCGCGCTCGAACTCTCCACGAACCAGATTACGCACTTCTACTCCGAACACAAGAATACGGAGGAGATGGTCAAGTTGCTAAAGATCCTCCTGGTTGAATATGCCGATCAAGAGTGCCTCTACCTGTCCTGGGATGCAGCATCCTGGCATGCATCGAAGCTGTTGTATGATGTAGTCAAAGAGATTAATAGTCCTGAATACCGGGCAACGCATACCATCCCCACAGTGAAGCTAGCTCCCTTACCCTCAGGGGCGCAGTTCCTCAACGTTATCGAATCGGTGTTCAGTGGCATGGCCAGAGCCATCATCCATAACAGCGATTACGATGATGTAGCCGCCGCGAAGGCCGCTATTGATCGACATTTCGCGGAGCGCAACACGCATTTCCGGGAGCATCCCAAACGGGCAGGGAACAAAATTTGGGGTAAAGAGCGGGTGGAGCCGAAGTTCAGTGAAAGCAATAACTGCAAAGACCCACACTACTAACAGCAAGAGATTATGCACGCGCAACGGAAGTTTAGCGAAATAGTAAGGGAATATGATGAAGGCAGAACCGAGCCGACTCGCTGTTAATCCTCAAAACTTCTTACCCGTGAGTACGTCCACCTTTTTATCGTCGAATTATGAGGTCAGCAAATTTGATCGAGATCTGGAAAATGAAACACCTGCTCCAAGGCTAAAGTTTGATTAAGGCACCAGATCCCGCACCCGAAAAGAACCGTCGCATCTGACTAAAGAGGTTCGAACTGCTTCCATTAAGCGACCTCTCTTTGAAGTTGGGGAGGCCCTGGCGCACAAGTCTAAAAACATTTGGCCTCATGCAACTTTTGTCTACCCACGTCCGGTCAGTATGCATAACAGACTTGGCCTCTTCGCTGTTAATCTCAGTCCGCTTCTATTGGAAGAGACAATAGGGGTAGCCCGGGACGTATGCTTGTGCGCCATGTAGGATGTACATGAGGAGTAGGTGGTGACCACAGAATACAGAGATGGATTTAAAGTGTTAACCGAGGACAACTGGCTCGAACCAGACGACGTGGCTACGCACGGCGTGATATTTACCGATGACGGACGCTTAGAGCCGATTACGGGCAACAGATGGGTGCAGCGATTTATGACGCCGCAATTGCTTCCCTCCGTTCCAGACGAAGTACAACGTCTCTTTGAGATTGCTCGGAGCGCCATGGCATATGGCTACTTTTTCTATCCCCTGTTTACGCTCGCTGAAGATCAACTCTACCGCGTGGTTGAGGCGGCCGTTACTATCAAGTTCCTGTCCATGAGGCTGGGAAGCGAAGGCGTGCCGTTCAAGCGCAAAATACAGCGCCTCATCGAGGAGGGAATTATTCTGGCTACCGAAGAGGTTCGCTGGCTTGCTGTGGTGGATCTGCGCAATGCGGTCTCCCATCCGAAAGACTACCACCTCGTTACGCCGATCACTGTATTGCGGAACCTATGCCGCATAACTGGACTAATCAACCTGTTGTTCCCATAACGATTTTCCCGTGGGCCATCGCTTTCACGTCGCTGGATTCGCCGTCGCCAATTCCAGATAATCGGTGCTTATGCAACGCAGTATCAAGGAAAGCCATGTCAAACATTTCTCTCCCACACATCGGCAGGTTCATCACGTACGAGGAAGTCACGGGAGAGCGCGTGAACATCGCGGAGGTGATCCATCTCCTCAGCCAACTGAATATTCATGGCGTCCTCCGTATCGTGGCTACGTTGAACAACTGCTTCGTGCGTCCGCAAGTCGACAAAACCCAGATGAGGCAGCTTCAGCTCATGCTGATCAACCAGCTCTTCGGTGATGATCTAAAGCAACAATTGAGAACCAACGAGTTTGCCCGCAACATCAACACGGTAGTGTTCCACCGGCAGCAGATGCTGCTCATCCTACGATTAGCCTTGATGTCATGTCCGCGTAAGCGTGGACGCCAATGGGATACTGATGCCCAGCATCTATTCGCGGAAGCCTGCCTGATGGCAAATGACTTGGCAGGAAGCCGAGCCGAAGAGCATCGCCCTGATGAAGCCCTGCTTGATCTTGCAAGTTCCATGATCCCTGTCATGGAGTTACCGTCTGATGAAGAAACCTGCAAGTTGGTCGGACGATCATATGACCTCTGGTTGGACATCCCTAGCCTGACGGAACTGCAAACGGAAAAAGACTTTGTGCCTATTGCGACGAGATTCCAAGCGTTCTATGACGTCAGCTTGGAGCATTTCTTGCATGGGTTGTACTTTTTGCTATCGAAGCTCGAAAGCTTTGATCCTGCGGGTGAAAATCCCTTGGATGCGTTGGTGTTTAGCGCAAGCTTGATTGGCGAGGGAAATACCTACCCGCAAGCGAGCTTTAAACGAGTGCTATCGATCATTTCATGTACTATCGCAACATTACAAGACAAAGCCATTACGGAGCCCATTCAATCAGTCCGCTACGACTTTTCGATATTACGCCGGTATCCCTTCATCGAGGTGGAACCCAAAGTGTATCTCTGTTTTGATAGAGGCTTCCATCGCAAGTTCTTTACTGACGGCATATACTGGCTGGTCTTCGATGCACTGTCCCCTGACGAGCAAAAGAAATTCCAAAGCTTCTTCGGGAAGGTCTTTGCTATATACGTCGATCGTCTCTTACGATATGGAAGAAGTAAGCCAGGGCGGCATCCGACAGCCTGGCGGGATCAAACATGGCCTGCGCTCCCGCGACGTAGCCAGCCGACAGAAACGTACGTAAGTACTCAATGGCAATCGCAACCGCTTGGCGCTGAATACGCAGATCGGTACCTAGGGTTAGCTCCGCTAAGTGGTATCTCATAGTTCCTTCGTAGAAAATCGAGGTGCTTTGATCTCGTAAAACCTACGAACGAAATGCAATTGGCTACTTAGAACCGAAAGGACAGATGCGTAACATTGGTGAAATTCCACATTGGTGCGCGGGCGCCATTCCTCAGGAGGGATACGCCCAGCGACCACGGCAGGACCTATGATGCGCATAGAGTGCGAGTCAAGTATTCCCGCGACAGTGGCGATGGCGAGATCAACTACCGGTTCCCGATCACTATGGAGGAAGAGGAGGAGGCGCTCCAAACGCTCCGCAAACCCTACGGCGGTACCGGAGAGCACGATATGGTAAAGCCGCTGCCATATAGCAGTGGCATTGTTGCCAATGTTCGGCTCTGTCTCAGCGAGTGCAAGCCGTCGAAGAATCACTTCAGCGTCATCGAAATACTCAGGAAAAGCTGCTAAGCGGTCTGCCAGCCATACCAGGTTTCGTCGCGCTCCTATCCTGCCCATGAACACGTCATCGGTGATCGCAAGCACTTGGTCCTCCGGGGCGTGTTCGACCAGGCGGCGCAAGATAGGAAGGTAGATACTAGGATCGGTATCGATTAGTATAACCAGTTGATCTACCGTCTCAGGATCAGCCAAGCTGGCAGGCACAAGTCCTGTGGACCAGCGACGAAAGGTCCCAGCAACGAGCGCACGTACCTCCTTCGTGGTCCTGGGTAACTCGTGCGCTGCGATCGCCTGCGCGTTCTTCACCGTGCCGCCGTTTTCAAGATAGGCTGTGATTCCCGTTGCCCGGAAGGTGTGGCAGCAAGTCGAGGCCGGCAGTCCAGCGGTTTCCGCCCGACGCTCAATCATCCGCAGTGCCGACATGCCTCCTTCTGTCAGGAGAATATTACATCCCAGCGGCGATTTCGCGCGCCCCGGAGACTGGCCGCGTCCAGGTAGGCGTCCGGATACGCCTCTGAGGTGTGATGGACCAGAACCTCGTGGAACTTGCCAACCTTCTCATGCAGCTTCACCCACCAGCGCTTGCCGACAGGGTAGTAGATGACCATAGGCGCAACCGATGGAGATACGCGCGTGATGACCGTCTGTGATCCGTGCGTCGGCACGGGCCGGATGCTCCTCCATGCCAGCAATTTCAGCATGATGCTTTACGGACAGGATATTGACCCGACCCTCTGCTTGACAACACTCGTCAACTCCTACCTCTTCGGATAGCGGACGAGCTAAAACTAAATATAACTGAAATGCGTACTCGGACTATCCAGCATGGATATGGAGGGAGAAAACACGACAATGAATACGAACGAGCATAAATCCTGTCTCGACGCATGTGTTGCATGCGCGGAAGCGTGCGGTGTATGCCTCAACAACTGCCTGGACAACTCTCAAATGGCAGACTGCGCCAGGCTCTGCGTGGAATGCACCAGCATCTGTTGGACATGCGCCGCCTCGTGCAGCCGAACATCCCCAGTCTGCGCGCCGGTCTGCTCGGCCTGTGCGGCGATTTGCGACGCCTGCGCAACCGAGTGTGAGAAGTATCAGGATCCGGAGTGTCGCCGATGCGCCGAAGCCTGTCGCCGATGCGCGCAGACGTGTCGGAATATGTCAGGCGCGTAAGGCAACCGCCGCAGAGCAGGCATCACTGTGATCGCGACCGCAACGAGAGCGAAGGGGCTAGAACGGATTCCCAGACGACCATTCTTCGATAAGCACACATAGCCTCGCTTCAGCAGTACAATCCGTGTCAGGCGTTTGCCAATCCGATCTCAGGCTGGAGAGTTCGGCCCTCACGGTCGCGAGCTCGGCAATCTTCGCCTCTAAGTAGCCAATTGCATTTCGTTCGTAGGTTTTACGAGATCAAAGCACCTCGATTTTCTACGAAGGAACTATGAGCTACCACTTAGCAGCTTGTCGGAGAGAACTGTTGGATGCCCTAAATCCGCCTATTTTAGGGGCCAACATGGAATAACACCCGCGATTTTGGCCCAAATGATCGCGAAAAGCGGGTTAAATCAGAGTAGACAAGTTTCTCTCCGACAAACTGCTAGCGCTTCTATGTAGCGAGGCAGGGTGTCTCTTACTTAGTCACACGCCTTGCCGTGCTGGCTGAGCCGAATGATCTCTCGGATCTCGACCAGGCTAAAACCTACCCGCTTTGCTCGAAGGACAAAACAGAGGCGCTCTTCATCCGATGCCGTGTAGATCCGATAGCCTTCCTCACTACGCGGCGGGTTTCTTAGAAAACCGATCGACTCGTAGCAGCGAAGCGTTCGGACATTAAGGCCGAGTCTTTTCGCGAGTTCGCTTATTTTGAACGCTGTTTTGTCGTCTGTCGTATCCATCACGTATAGTATGCACCCTCCAGTTAGCTGGAAAGTCAAGGGCGTTGGAGACACTTTACAAAACATCTCTTCACTTCGAGAAAGCAGTATCAGCGCGGAGGCTGATCCCCCCTCGCCGTCAGGTTTTCTACCATCGCCTGAAATGCGGCCACGTCCAGAATGGTCACGCGCCCACGCCCAACTATAAGTAACCCTCCCTGACTCCATTGCGTGAGCAGTCGTGAGACTGTCTCACGGGCGACAGCCGCCATCTGGGCGATCTCTGCCTGCCGACCACGCAGGATGACCGAGCCATCGCGCAGAGTGCGGGCGTTCTCCTGCGCCATCTGCAGCAACACCGCTCCCACGCGCACCCGTACATCCGGACTGGAAAGGGCCTGCACGCGCACCTGCATCCCGACAAGTCGTTGCGATAGCAGCCGCAGCAACTGCCAGCAGAGGCCAGGCACGCTTCCCGAAAGATGGCGCAGGTCGTTTTGGCCCAGAGAGGCGATCAAGCACTCTTCGGAAGCGACTGCAGTGCACGGATACGCCATCGCCAGAAAGACGCCCACCTCGCCTAAAACAGACCCCGTCCCGACGGTCTCCAGGATGTGCCGCCCTCCATGTTGCTCGGTCACCAGTTGCAAGGATCCATCCTGCACCACGTGCAAATGCTCACAGCGCTCTCCCTGGACAAAAAGTGTCTCGCTCGCCGACATTCGACGCGTCGTGATCACCTCTTTCATGGCGCTGATCTGTTCCTCATTCAACGATTCTAAGATCCCCAGTCGCAGTAGCAGCATACGATGCATATCCATGACCTGCTCTCCCCCATTCCGATTACACACGATAAAACGGCCCACTCGGGAAAAGAGTTCCCTATTGTGTGACTGACATCACACAACGGACGGAACATTACACAAGACGTGGACAGTCTTTTACCTATCCAGCCCAAGCTCACATATATTTGTATTCTGGAGAATGGTCACTTCGGACGTTACTCCGTCCGACCGCGTTTCCACGAAAGGAGCATTCCATGACGAATGCGCGAATGGGCTTTGCCGGGATAGCCAGCCTGGCTGCCTTGGCCTTGATCGGCACTCCAGTATTGCACTACTCCCAGGCGTACGCGCAGCGACAATCGGTTCGGCTGGCAAGCCTCCCGGACGCGTCGCCGCGACAAGCCCCAATGGACGTAGCGAAGGTTACGGGCATGCTGGCCAGCTGGCCGGACAACCCCAAAGACGCCGCGATGAAGCTGATGTCGAAGTACGGCGGACCCAACGAAGCAACGGCTTCCACACTTACCTGGTACAACAACGGCCCCTGGAAGCGCACCATCCTCTTCCGAGACGAGATCCCACACGAGTTTCCGAAGCATCATACCGACTTCTTGCAACAGTTCATCGACTACCGTGTTCCGACCGGCAAGTTCAGCGATCTCGCCAAGTATGACGGCAGTGTGATCTGTGAGCGCACGAAGGGAGAGATCTCCGCCCGATGTGACAAAGAGGAAATGAATATGCTCGCCCTCAATCTGGCGAACGACATTGTGACCGGCAAGCGCAACGTGAGCGAGGCGCGCAAGTTCTATGGTATGGCGGCAATGGCCTTCATGAAAGGCGAGGCTCCTCCCTACACGCAGAGTTTCCAGTTCTCGGTCCCCATAGGTCAAACTGCGGACCCAGACCATGCGATGAAAATGCAGTGACAGCATCCGAAAGCGCCAGCCGGCGATGGAGTCTTCCGGCGCTTCCGGCGTGCAAAAGGCAACGTAAAATATGAAAGAAGTGAACACTGGACGAGCGATTGGCGCGGGCTTTATCGCCACGCTCGTCATGACGATGCTGATCTACATGGCTCCTCTCATGGGAATGCCCCATATGGATATCGCCGCCATGCTTGGCTCGTTGATGCACGGCGGTCAGATGCCTGCCGTGCAAAGCGGCCCGTGGTGGCTCGGGATGGTCGCCCACTTCATGATGGGAACTCTGCTATTTCCGCTCCTCTACGCCTATGTGATATACGGGTTGCTCCCGGGTAAGCCCTGGGCAAGAGGACTGGCGTGGGGATTTATCCTGTGGCTACTGATGATGGTAATGGTGATGCCAATGATGGGCAAGGGCTTCTTTGCCGGCAATACCCCTCAGCCATTCCTGTTCATGATGGGAACGCTGATAGGGCATCTTCTCTATGGAGCGGTACTTGGCGCCGTGGCGGGATCACAAGCGAGTCGGCTAACGCAGGGCGGCATCTTAGAACGTGACAGCGTTGCGTAGGGCATCGATGACTGGGCCTCACAAGAGACCCAGGGCTGCCATATCTCAGATATGGCGAGGAGAAACGAGGATGAACAAAATGAGAAAACCCATATATGTCAGCCTGGTGACAGTTGGCTTGGCATTGAGCGCGGTGGGAGCCATCGCATGGCAGACAGCGAAAGCGCCGCCGCCAATGGGCCACCCTTACATGAAAGTCGCGCCCGGCGCGCAGAAACTGCACAACGAGATGCAGAAAGTGTCGCAGGCGGCGGCCAAAAAAGGAAAGTACACCTGCTGTATCAACCCACCCTGCGAGTTCTGTGCCGTGCACATGGCCTCCTGTCCCTGTGGCAAGATGGTCGCCATGGGTAAGGGGGTCTGCCGCGAGTGTAAGGGCGGCTGGGACGTAGGAGAGGGTCGCGTGAAGGGCGTAGATGCCGCTACCGTCAAGGGGATGTCCTCCGAAGAGGTGATGAAAATGATGAAGAGCCACATGGGCGGCAAGATGAAGAGCAAAATGGGCGGCAAGATGTAATCGATTCAGGGCGGGGCCATCGGTTTGGCCTCGCCTTGAATCTTAGCAAGACGGGAAGCTGAACAGATGTTTGGCATATCATGGCCGGAGATGCACGGCGCGCTGACCCATTTCCCGGTCGCACTGCTCATCACGGCTGCCGTCTTCGAGATCGCGGCCGCCGTCCTGCGGAAACCGGCGGGACGGATCGTCAGTTTATGGCTCTTAGTCGCGGCTGTAGTGATGGCTGTGCCTACGCTGCTTACCGGCTGGTTCACGGGCAACCACATATTTGGTGCCAGACGCGCGCCCTCGGTGTTTGTCTGGCACCGCGCTGCTGCCTTCACTACGGTGGGGCTGGCCGTCGTTCTGCTTCTCATGCGTTTGCGGAAGAAGGACCAAATGACAGGCGGTGCGCTGGCGGTCTCGCTGTTTCTCATCCTGAGCATCGCAGGCGTCGTCGGCTTTACGGGATACCTCGGCGGCAAGATGGTCTTCGCAAGCCAGGCGCAGGCGCTTGAGCAGAGACACAGCGAATCTCCAAACCCACTGGCAACCGCTCGAAAGCAGCCGATCGATACGCAGCTGATCGCGGCGGGACAGAAGCTGTTCCGAGGCAATAACTGCATCTCCTGCCATAAGCTCAACGGTCAGGGCGGCACAATGGGTCCGGAACTGACACATGAGGGCCCGAGGCATCCTGATATGGCCTGGCAGACGGCTCACCTCAGGCAGCCCGATAAGATGACGCCGGGTTCCCTGATGCCAGGTTTCGCGAAACTGAAGCCAGATGAACTGAAAGCGCTCGCTTCCTTCCTCATATCAAGGCAGTAACAACAGTACAGAAGGGTCAGACGCCAGATGGAAAATGACGCATACGACGTTCTTATCATCGGGGCTGGGCAGGCGTATAATGACCCAGGAATTCGGACAATGGTTTAAGGTGGTTGGCCCTGATCCGGGATCACCTTACTGCCCCGGAGAGCAACGCCGATATGCTCATTCAAAAGGTCGACGCACCGGGCGCCACCGCCATGCGCAGTGGAGAATATGAATAGGGCTACCCGCACGTCACCTCCTGGTGACACACCATCGCATTCACAAAGTGTCTGCGGCTGTATGCCGAACAATGGCTTGGAAAACGAACAAAACGCGTAAGATAGCATTTTCATCAGGAAGCCAACTCACTTATCATCAGCGGCAGTCGCACAATCGAAGGTTTCAAACTTTCAGGCTGCACAGAAAAACGGAAGAAAGCAGCTCGTTAAATGTCTCGCCCCCGACTTCGACGTTTCCTTCGCGTCAGACTACTCCTGCTGTTTCTCCTCGCATACAGTGGGGCGCAGACGGCGCAGGCGGACGATTTGCAGCCACAACTGCATTATCGCCCCTCCGAGGGCTGGCTTGGCGATGCCCATCCTGTTTTCTGGGGAGGGCAGTGGCATGTCTACTATCTTCAAATCCCGCAAGAGCCTCTCCGCCATGATCTGGATAATTTACACTCTGCCGAAATCGTCAGTACAGACCTCCTCCACTGGTCTCCACAGCCGATCACGCACACGGATTCTCAGCGTACCTGGTGGGCTATCGCAAACCTGCGTGTTGGCGGCATCCTCTACAGTTTTTATAATGGCACGGCGGGTTTTGACCTTGCTACCTCCAGCGACGGGAAAGTTTGGTCGCCCTACCGCCACAACCCCGTCGTTCCTTATCCGCACACCATACCCGAGATACGCGATCCCGTCATTTTCTGGGAGGAGGCGACGGGACAGTATTGGCTAGTCGTCGCCGGGAAACACCGGCAAGGGGTTGCATCGGATCGCGCCGGCCGTTACCTGAAGAGTACCTCCACCGATCTGCTCCACTGGTCTCCCCTCAAATCTCTGTACGATCCCGGTAACATCGGGATACCGGAGTGTCCCGACCTCTTCAAACTGGGAAACCTCTATTATTTGCTCGGCAGCTGGGGAATAGATCGCGTGGGGCAGGGTCGTTATCGGGTGGCAGACCGTCTGGAGGGACCCTGGCGAACGCCGGTACGGAACACGCTGGATGGAACGGAATTGATGGCTCCCAATACCGGACAGGCGGGCAAGCGACGTCTTTTTTTCGGATGGATCCCGACGTACAAAGGAAAGCAGGATTTCGCTCCCTATGAATGGGGCGGACACTTGGCCTTCCCACGGGAACTCTACCGCGACGCAGGAGGCGACCTGTACCTGCGCTTGCCCAGGGAGTTTCTTACCTTGCGCACAGGAACCTTTCGTCCTCATCCTGCGGAATGCGAGATCGTGCGGGGAGACTGGAAGCGTCGTCGGGCAGGACTGGAGTTAGCGGAGGGAAGTGCCAGTGGGGAGTTCTGGCTGCCGGGGACGCGAGACCGATATGAAGTCGAAGCGACCCTGCTGCCGTCCAGGAAGTGCGTGGAAGTCGGTCTGGTCTTTCGCACTGGCACGGCGGGGTTCGGCGGCTATGAGGTCGCCCTCGACCTCAGAAAGCAGCGCTTGTTCTTACGGCGACATGGCGATCCGAATCGTTCCCTAGCGGAGACGGCCATTCATGTGCCGCTTAACACCCCATTGAAATTGCGGGTCTTTGTAGACGGCGACATTGTCGAGGCCTTCTTAGCGGACCGCTTCTCGCTTGCCGGACGGGCACAGGTCGCTTCGGGTCAGAACCGAACGGGGTTCTATGTCATTGGAGGACGCTGTGCCGTAAATCGCCCCACGATCTACCGGTTACAGTCTGGGGCGAGCTTTCAATGCCCCCAGCCTCTTCCTAACATCGAAAGGGGTGCTGAGGCTCGCCGACATCCTTCACTACGCCAACAAACGAGCATTCCAGGCATTAGCAATAGGGGTGCTAAGTAGCCGTTCGGTCAACGCTCGTAGAAATCTCGCGTGCGCTGATCTCACTGCGCTCGCAGAAATTACGAACCTTCAGTGGTTGGCCGCTTAGTAGGGTGCTGAATTGTTCGTTTGAGAGTAGTACAGTATACCCGAAGCAAGCGCAACAAGCTATTAAGAGGACTTATAAAGGTAAGCAGAGAATAGTCTACATATGACCTCGCTCCCTCCTATGCCTCATCAACTTCCCGTAGTTGCCATAGCCGCCTCACAAGGAGGGTTAGCGGCCATAGGCGCTATCCTGACTCTGCTTCCTGATGACTTCCCTGCCGCCATTGTCGTCGTTCTCCACATAGGCCCGCATAGGTCAAGCCGATTAGCGACCATTCTCCAGGGCGTTACCGAAATAACAGTCAAGACAGCACAAGAAGGAGACCTGCTTGCGCCCGGCCTGGTCTTTACTGCGCCTCCGGATCTGCATCTGCTCGTGTCCGAAGGCGGGATCCTGTTACTCTCTTCCGCCGCAAAAGTCCATTTCACGCGCCCCGCTGCCGATCCACTCTTTCTCTCGGTGGCCGCTATCTATGGCGAAAATGCTATTGGCGTAGTGCTGACGGGGGGCCAGAGCGACGGCAGCGACGGCATACGG
>JBBQPO010000001.1:0-86263 GCA_038217285.1 Chthonomonadales bacterium | reverse complement strand
GCAGGTCTCGAAACGAAGAGCGGCTCCGCCGAACCAGCCGACGAAACCGCTCTGAGCAGAAAACCTCGATAGGCGGAACCGTGCGGAAGGGAGTCCGGAACCTCCATTCCTGTTAGGCGCGATTCAACAGCACAAGGCTCTCTTCGGTTGTGAGTTTTTACGCTCTCCTCATCATTTCTCTATAGCAATTATCATGCCAAAGAGTTCCCTGCAGCCCTGAGAGCAAAAAAAAGTTGCCTTTTGCCTGAAAAACACCGTTCCTGTCGCGAATGGCTCTGCATCCTATCGCAAAACTGCCGTGGGATGACAACAAGGGTTGCTCGGGTCGATGCCCCCACACTGGCGGATTTCGGAGAGGAACCGGGTACGACGCTCCACCGCGCCGGCCCTGCTGCGGACAGACCGATATTTGCGTTCCTCTCCTTCTATGAGGTAGTATAATCGGAAAGGTTCGAATGTTCCCCGACCCCATTTTTCGACACGAGGCAGGCACGGCTGCGTGCGCTCCTGTGAGGACAGCGATGAAACTTTTTGGTATCTCTCTTGGTCAGGAAAAAGTCGTTCTCTTTCCGGAGTTTCGGGATATGGTGCGACTCGCTGTACGACGCAGTGTGCCGGGAGCGAAGATAGAGTCGACGGACGTTGGCTTCAACATCATGCAGGACAGCAAGTCCCCCACCTCCTGCAATCTGCGCACCCTCTACCTCGACTACACCCGTAAGCCCAACGACCGCGATGTGCTGATCACCCGCTGGGTTAAATCCCTGACGATGGAAGTGCCCGATCACACCTGGATGGAAGCGATGATGACGCTGCGTCCCACGCTCAAACCCGCCGAGTATCTGGCCAGCGCCCATCGCGCCATGCAGCGCAACACGCCTCCCGACAGCCTGCCCTACGCGCCGTTCGCCGGCGAGCTCTCGGTCATCATCATGCGGGAGCTGCCGGGAACCGTCGTCGGCGTCACGCAGAGCACACTGGAGAGCTGGAATGTCGGCTACGAAGAGGCGCTGAAGCAGGCGATGAACAACATGAATATGTCGTCCCTGCCCCTCGTGACCAACGCGCTTACGGCGGGAGGCGGCGGGCGCAAAAATGCGAAGGGCGAGGAGGTCGGGCTGGTGTTCGAGGGCGATCACCTGACAGCAACCTGGATCATTATGGAACGTTTCCGGGACTATGTGATTCAACGGCTTCAGGGCGATATCGTCTTCTCCCTGCCCACCCGCAATCGCCTGGTCGCCCTTCGCGCCGATGAGCCGGGCCTCATTCAGCAGATCATCTCCTCGGGCCGCAGCGCCGTCAATCAGACGCATGCGCTGACCAACCAGTTGTTCCACATCAGCGCCGCCACGACCGGCGGCCTGGTCACGATCTACCAGCAGGGGGCCGGTAGCGCGATTCAGGCGACTGGAATGGATCCGAACAGTGTCTTTGCCAAAGGAGGACAGGCGGTCGCTGCCGCCTCCGCTCCTCCTCAGCCACATCGGCGCCCTGGCGCGGTCGATTTCAGTGCGTTCGGGGGACTGACCGAGTCGACCGAGCCCGTCACCCCCGCTGCGCCCACCAAAGGTTCCCGTTAAATGCCCATAGAAGTGATCCAAAAGCTGGTCTGCGGCGAGCATCTCACGCGCACAGAGGCCCGAGAAGCGCTCAATATTCTGATGGACGGGAGAGCGACCCCGGCGCAGATCGCCGCGATCCTGGTGGCGCTCCGTATGAAGGGCGAAACCGTGGAAGAGGTGACGGGCTTCGCCGAGGGGATGCGGGCGCGGGCCGTGCCGGTGCAGGTGGGCCGACGCCCGCTGCTCGACACCTGCGGAACCGGCGGCAGCTTTTTCCGGACCTTCAACGTCTCGACAGCGGCGGCGTTCGTGGCGGCGGCGGCGGGCATTGCGGTCGCCAAGCACGGCAACCGGGCGGTCACGGGTATCTGCGGCAGCGCCGATGTGCTGGAGGCGCTGGGGGTGCGGGTCGATCTGACGGCGGAGCAGTGCGCTGCCTGTATCGAGACGGTCGGCATCGGCTTCCTGTTCGCGCAGGCGCATCATCCCGCCATGCGCCAGGTGAATGGCCCCCGCCGCGAAATCGGCGTACGCAGCATTTTCAATCTGCTGGGGCCTCTGACCAATCCGGCGGGGGCCACCCATCAGGTCATGGGCGTCTATGCCGCCGCGCTCGGCCCGCTGGTCGCCGGCGCTCTGCGCGAACTCGGCAGTGAGAGCGCCGTGGTGTTGCACGGCGAAGTCGGCCTGGACGAGATTTCCACGCTCGGCCCGACGTCCGTCAGTGAGCTCCGCGACGGTGAGATCGTCAACTATACGCTGACGCGCGAAGATCTGGGACTGACGGGGCCGATGCCGATGCGTGGCTATCTCGCGCCCGCACCCGAGGCCACCGCCAATGCCGACATCGTGCGGGAGGTTCTCACGGGGGTCGCCCGTGACGAATGCACGCAGGCGCGGATCGATCTGGTCGCTGTCAACGCCGCTGCAGCGCTGCGGGTCTCTGGTCTGGCGACTTCGTGGCCCGAAGCGATCCAGGAGGCACGCACGCTGCTCGCCTCCGGCGCAGCCCTCACCAAACTGGAGGAGCTTATCTCTTTCACTCGCCGCCTGACCCTGCAGGAAACCATCTGAGGAGTGTGTTTAAACCCATGAGTGTTCTCTCCGAAATACTGGCGACGAAGCGCACGGAGGTGGCCTTCCTAAAAGAGCGCACCTCCCTGCAGACCCTGCAGGAACGCCTACGGGACGCGCCGCCGACCCGTGACTTCCGCGCCGCGCTGGCGGCGGCGCAGGGAACGGCGCTGATCGCCGAATTGAAAAAAGCCTCGCCCTCCAAAGGCGTGATCCGCGCCGATTTCGATGCGGTCGCCATTGCACAGACCTATGCGGAGAACGGGGCGACCTGCCTCTCCGTACTGACCGACGAGCGCTATTTCCAGGGCAAACTGGACTATCTGCACCTGATTCGGGAAGTCGTCGCCGTGCCTCTGCTGCGGAAAGATTTCATCGTGGACCCCTGGCAGATCGCCGAGAGCCGCGCGGCGGGAGCCGATGCCATCCTTCTCATCGTGGCGGCGCTCTGCCCGCAAGACCTGCGCGGTCTGATAAAGATGGCTGCGGAGTACGATCTGGCCGCGCTGGTAGAGGTGCATGATGCGGAGGAGATGCAGGAGGCGCTCGATGCTGGGGCCGAGCTGATCGGAATCAACAACCGCAACCTGCACACCTTTCGCACGACCCTGAGCGTGACGCTCGATCTGCTTCCGACCCTGCCTGCAGATCCGAACCGCCTGATCGTCAGTGAGAGCGGCATCTTTACGCGCCAGGATGTCGAAACCCTGGAAGCGGCAAACGTACACGCGATCCTCGTCGGCGAATCGCTGATGCGCGAGGCCGACATCGGCGCGAAAGTGCGCGAACTCCTCGGCAAATAGTCCCCTCTTCTTCCCGTTCGATAAGGAGCGTTTCCGCAATGCTGTGTCTCTCCCGTTTCGCCTTTCTGCCCCTCCTCGGCGGCATTCTCCTCAGCGGCGTGGCCCACGCGCAGAGCCCGGTACTCGCGACGCAGACGGCTATGATCCTGGCCGATGGCCCCAAACAAGGACCGACCGCCGAGCGCTATTTCAATGTCGAAGGCAAGAGCCACGACAAGTATAGGGGCTATGGGGTGCTGCGCTTCGAGACGAAAGCCCTGAAAGCCGAACTCGACAAGAAGTTCGGAGCCGGGAAATACAAGATTACGGGCGTGGCACTTCATATGACGCAGAGCAGTGCCGCATTCACAAAGGACGGCAGCGTAGAGTTCTACATCTCCTCCGACGCTAAGACGGATATCAAAACCCCCGGCAGTCCGCTGAAATACCCTTACGACCCGAAGGCCGGCCTTCTGCACGGCGAACTTCTCGGCAAGGCCACCTTCACGAAGCCCGCCACCAAGGCGGCCCTGGCGGCGGCCATCGCTGGCAACTACGTTCTCTTCCAGGGCCTCCCCGGCCAGATATCCCTGATCGCCGCGCTGTCGCAGGGCTTGCCCGTCACACTGATCGTCGCGGAGGCCGATCCCGGCGTCGCCGCGACATGGTCCGCCAAAGCCGTCACCCTCACCATTAAAGCCGCAAAATAGCCGTCCCTTTGGGACTGGCGTCAGAACACAAATCGCCCGCCTCTCAGACAAGAGAGGCGGGCGATTTGCGGTGCGGGGGAGAGTGTCACACGTCGTAGTAGAGGAAGAACTCGTACGGGTGTGGGCGAAGAGCGACCTGCTTGGTCTCGTTGACCAGTTTGTAGTCGATGTAGGTTTCGATCATGTCTTTGGTGAAGACATCGCCTTTGAGCAGGAACTCATGGTCGGCGGCGAGCGCGGCGAGCGCCTCTTCCAGCGTTCCGGGCGTCTGCTGAATGCCTTCCTTCTCATGCGGATGCATCTCGTAGAGGTCTTTATCGACAGGGGTCGGCGGCATGATCTTGTTCTCGATACCGTCCAGGCCGGCCATCAGCAGGGCCGCGAAGCAGAGGTAGGGGTTGGCGGAAGGATCGGGCGCGCGGAACTCGATGCGCTTGGCCTTCGGCGACTTGCTGACCATCGGGATACGGACGCAGGCCGAGCGGTTACGGGCGGAGTAGACCAGGTTGATCGGCGCCTCGTAGCCGGGAACCAGCCGACGGTAGGAGTTGGTGGTCGGGGCGCAGATCGCGAGGAGGGCTGGCGCATGCTTCAGGATGCCGCCGATGTAGTGGGTCGCCATCTCGGAAAGCTGGCCGTAGCCCTTCTCGTCGTAGAACAGGGGCTTGCCGTCTTTCCAGAGGGACTGATGGACGTGCATACCGGAGCCGTTGTCCTGGAACAGCGGTTTGGGCATGAAGGTCACGGTGTAGCCATGCTGAAAGGCCGTGTTCTTGATGATATATTTGTACTTCTGGAGTTTGTCCGCCATGACCAGCAGGGTGTCGAACTTCAGGTCGATTTCGGACTGGCCCGCCGTGCCGACCTCATGGTGCTGCATCTCGACCTCGATACCGGATTCGATGAGGTTGAGCATCATATAAGTGCGGAGGTCCTGCAGGCTGTCGTTCGGCGGAACGGGGTAGTAGCCGCGCTTGTACGGGATCTTGTAGCCCAGGTTCGGCTTCTCATCGCGCCCGGAGTTCCAGATGCCTTCGTCACTATCGAGGTAGTAGTAGCCGGAGTGGGAGGTCTGATCATAGCGCACATCGTTGAAGATGTAGAACTCCGCTTCGGGGCCGAAGTACGCCGTGTCCGCGATGCCGGTGCTGGTGAGATACTGCTCGGCCTTCTTCGCCACCTGGCGGGGGTCACGGCTGTAGACTTCCCGCGTCATGGGCTCTTCGATATCACAGACGATATTGAGGGTCACGACATCGGTAAAGGGATCGATATAGGCGGTGTTGGGATCGGGAACGAGCAGCATATCCGACTCGTTGATGGCTTTGAAGCCACGGATGGAGGAGCCATCGAAGGCCAGTCCTTCCGCAAACTTGTCCTCGTCAAGGACGGAAGCCGGGATCGAGAAGTGCTGTTGCTGACCGAACAGGTCGGTGAAGCGAATGTCTACGACTTTCGCTTCCTTCTCTTTGACGAGAGCGATAACGTCTTTGGGCGTCATGTTACGCGCGTCTCCTTGTAAAAGGGTGGGGAATTTGTCCAAACAAAAAACGCCTTCGCCTCCTCCTCATGAGAAGGAGTCGGACAAAGAACGCTGGCTTAAGACGGGAACGACATTGTGTCCGTCCGAATGCGATCGGGGAAATGACTGGATCGAAGGGGAAGCGCAACACCGCGCCTCAACACTCCTTAGAGTATAGCAGGCGACGAACGCCCCTGTCAATCATCCGCGCAGAGTTTTCACCATTTGCGCCGCCCGACAGCTATTGTCGCGTGCGAACGGGCGGGCGACGACCAGCAGGACTCCCAAGAGCCGTCTCCTGCCCCATCGCTAATGCACGTGGTGCAAAAGCTCCTTGTAGCGGGCGATCTCCATCCCCTGCGCCCAGATCGTGTCCTGCGCCATCTGTTTTAGCTCCGGTTTGCCGCCTTGTTTGAGGGCCAGACGACTCATGTCGATGGCACCTTGATGGTGCGGGATCATCCTCTCCAGAAATATCCGATCCGTCGTGATCTTCATGGACATCATGGCCTTCATATCGGCTTTCATCAGTGCCATCTGCTCCGGCGACGGCTTGACCCCGTACCATTTTCGCAGCCAGGCCGACATCGTCGCGATCTCCTTCGTCTGACCGATCACGATCATCTTCGCCTCTTTATGGACCTCGGCGAGCCTGGTGATCTTGAGCGCCTGCTGCGCCATGTTGATCGCGCCCCGATGATGCGCGATCATCTGCGACATAAAGGCGATATCGAACTTCTTCCCCGAAAGCCCCTGGAGAGCCTGCATACCGCTCATTCCCATAGGCATGGAGGGGCGGAGGCGCATCGCCATGCCCTTGTGCCCGCCGTGCATTCCGGACATCCCGGCGTGCTGGGAGCGCTGCGCTGGAGCGACAGACGTGAGGGCGACGCAAGCGAGGATGCAACACGGGATCAACTGTTTCATCGGAGTTTTCCTTTCCTGGCTGGAAGGGTGAGAGTTCGGATCTTCACGCTATAGACACAGGAGATATGCGCCGGGTTCCCGCCAGTTATCCGTCTTCACTCTCCCTTTGTAGGAAGTGCGCGCGTTTGTGCTTCAATCAGAGTGTCCATCAGGCCGTCCATGCGGGCGTCTACGGTCTGTCGCGTGGGGTCAGCGTCGTACCAGGCCAGCACCTCTTTCGCGCCCCAGGAGAGCGGGATTGTGGCCGCAAAGCCCGGCACGAAGCGTTTGATCTTGCTGTTGTCAAAGATCATGCTGTGCGCTTTGTCTCCCAGCAGGCCCTCCCCCCACCGCGAGTCGTAGGCGGCGATGACGTCTGAGGGGATGTGGACCAGGGTCGGGGAGGAGACGCCTGCGGCCTCGGCAAAGATCCGGAAGATCTGGTTCCAGGTGACCACCTCGTCCGAGGTGATATGAAACGCCTCCCCGATAGCATGATGATTGCCCAGCAAGCCCACCAGTCCTTTGGCGAAGTCCCGGTGGTGCGTCAGCGTCCAGAGAGAGCTGCCGTCGCCGTGAACCACGACCGGCTTGCCCCGCCGCATCCGATCGATGGCCGTGTAGCCTCCGTCCATGGGCAGAAGCGTTTTGTCGTAGGTATGCGACGGGCGGACGATGGTCGCGGGGAAGTTCTGTTCGCGATAGGCGCGCACTAGACGCTCTTCGCAGGCGATCTTGTTGCGGGAGTAGGGCCAGAAAGGGTTGGCCAGCACCGTCGATTCCGTCACCGGCAGGCTCGCCGGAGGCGTCTGATAGGCGGACGCGGAGCTGATGAACACATACTGCCCGGTTCGGCCGTGGAACAGTTCCAGGTCGGTCTCGATGTGCTCCGGGGTGAAGGCGATCCAGTCGACGACCGCGTCGAAGGTGTGGCCCTCCAGAGCGGCACGCGCGGAAGCGGTGTCCCGAATGTCGCCGTTCAGCACCGTGGCTCCGGCAGGGACCGGGCGCGACGAGGTGCGACCGCGATTAAGCAAATAGAGATCGAAGCCGTTCTCTATCGCCAGCGCGGAGCAGGCGGAGCTGATAATGCCGGTGCCGCCGATAAACAGTATCTTGAGGCTCATGATATCTCCTTGGTGTCGAAAAGTTCAGGGTCGGGCAGGATCGAGCGGCGGCCAGAGGGTTGCATACGTTTTCTCTACAGCGCTAAAAATGTGAATTTCCGAACCGTTTTGCGCTCACTTTTCTATTTCGATGGCATCTTTACATCTGATCGCCGTCCAGAGGCGGACGGAGTGAATATCCAGAGGATCGACTCGCCGGGCGCTATCGTGACGGTTTGGGTCGTATCATTGGCAGCCGGTTCGGAGGTCGAAAGCAGACCGACTACATGATAGCGCGCTACGGTTTTCGCACCAGAGTAACGATAGGATGTCAGATCGATTTTCAGGGACTTGGTGCCATCGGAGAGGTTGATTACCACCAGCATACGGCTCGTTTTTGCCTGCCGCCCCCCCGTCGCAACTTCCGGACCTAGATCGATGGCGTTGATTTGCGGCGATAGGAAGTAAGGTTCGAGCGCCTGGGCAAGGCGGAACGCGTTGCTGATAGCCGTCCAGCGGTCCTTGGTCAACTGGTTGCTGCCGAACGGAGTGGCACCGGTCTGTAACTCTCCTTGCCCGATGGAAGCCTTGAGACGCTGGTCATTCCAGAGGCCGTCGTTCGTCCCTGGAATGCCGTCATATCCATACACCCGCACGCCAGACATCCCTTCCGCCGCCGCATAGAGGATCTGAGAGGTAATGCCGTCGGGTATCGAGCCCGAAGCCTGAAGTTGATCCTGACATGGCTGGTAATCACCGCCAGCGACACGTTTGAGATAGGACGGCCCCATTGCCCCAACAAGGAGGTACTTCGGCCTGTTCATCTGCACAGCCGTAAGACGGTCGACAGCAACTTTGTCGAGATCGATTTTTGTTTGGACGAGGCCGGCTCCCCATGGAAAGGCCATCCGCCACGGCGTGGGATAGGTCCAGTACCAGGATGTGTAATCAGACATCTTCGGGTCACCCATCCAGGCTGCGCTCACATCTGGCCCCTGAAGTCCGGCAGGCGGCCAGCACACCGGTGGATGCGGTCCGGCAGCGTTCAATACCGCCATGACCTTTCGAAAGTCGTCCGGCACCTGCGCCCCGCCCACCTCGTCCTGCATCTCAAGAGAGACGACGTTGCCTGCCTGAGCCATCTTGCTGAAAGTGTACTTCAGCGCATCCGCCGCCCATGGATTTGTGAGGGTGTTGTTTAGCTCGCCGGGAGACCTCTGCACATCGTCACCAATGCCAAGCATGCAGAACCCCGCTTTTTTGATCGTATCCAGTCGACTATCAAGCGCGGCTCCCGCAGTGGATTTCCAACTCGCAAAATCCGGAAAGGAGCGCAGGTTGTCCACAGGATTGAAGTAGAAATTTGAAGAGATGGTGTTCACTCCGGCTGCGTGCATGGTGGGTGCCATCGCGGCATTCATCTGGAGTTGTAATCCACTTGTATTGAAAAGGGTGCGAACCCAGAGCGATTTGCCAGGCTGATAGGTCCAGACGATCTGGCCGCTCCTGGTGAAGTGTGGAAACCCCTCCTGAGAGCTCACCACAATGCGTGTTGTGGTCGCTTTGCCCCCAGCGGATAGCGTAACCTTCGCCACACCCTCCGCCATCGCCGTCACCAGGCCCTCCGGAGTCACCCGCGCGATAGTTGGTTTGTCGCTGGAGAACGTCGCCGTTGCAGGCTGTTCCGAACCGTCGCTGGCGACCAGACGCGCAGTGAGCATAGCTGTCTGGCCCGGTTGTAGGAACACATCGTGGAAACGGCTTCTCAACTCGAGGGGGCGCGCGGTGTTGCTGACCGTCCCGACAAATGAGGTGTGCCCACTATCGAGGTAATTGACGTTAGGGACGATCTGAACATAGAAGTTGTGGTTTCCGTTTGACAGACGGGTTGTATCGAAGGAGCTCGTGTGAGTCGCCGAATCCCCCTGCACGTAGTCAAGTTGAACCTGTTTTCCATCGACAAAGTAGATAAACGCCTGAAGCCCGCGAGGATCGCTGGCGGACACGCTCCAGGAGATCGTGCCGGAAAGCGGCCTGGAGAAATCAGGGGAGAGGTGTCGCACCCTGGTTTTGCGGCCGTTGGCGACATTTAGCGTAACCGGCAGGCTCTGCCCGCTGATATTGCCTCCCGAATCGCGGGCAACGGCAACGACCTGCACGGGTCCGTCCCAGAGCAGTTTCGTATCGACATTCGTGGTAAACGGAGGCGCGGTCGGCAGGGCTCCGCTCACACGGGAATGGCCTGCAATCCAGTAATCTACACTCGCCGCTCCGGGTGCAGACGCCGTAAGGGTGGTCGTTCCTGAAACTAAGGAAGATGGCGTTGAAGTCATCGTGACGAGGATTTTGTTCCCCGGATTTGGCCGAACGCCTGTCTGTGCTGTGGCCCGATGGGAGTGGGACAGAACTGCCACCACGGTGAAAGCACACAGAACCAATATCAGATTCGAGGGTCGTTTCATCAGTTCATCTCCTTGCAAGCGGTAAACTTCCTTTGCAGACGCTCATTCTCGGCATTTTCGATACTGGTTTTCATGCGGCTAATCGCTCGGTTCTGCTGTGGGCTTTGTCCGGAGGAGCAGTGAGACAGAATACCAACCGGTTAGGATGGCAGAGATTGGGAGCGTATTCCCTCTTCTCCACGCGAAAACCTGCAAGCTCAGGCTTCGCTCTTGGCTCATACTATTGGACGTGCTAATACATCGCATGTCGGCTTCGAAATTTCACGCGGTGCGCTGGCTTTATGCGGGCAGAGAGAGGCGGCTTTGGCGCGGGATGGCGGGAACGTAACCTTTCTTGGGGACAAGGCGTCTAATGGCCGAGACTGTTGGAAAATCTGTGAAACTGAGCCGTGTCCCTGTGGGCCGGCGATGGATACGCCCTTGGCGAATCAAGAAGCCGGTATACTGGCGTGGGGAACACCGAGGAACGGGGAGCGGACGGTGACGACCGACGACGACAGCCGACTCGTCGCCCGCTTTCTGAGCGGCGACACGTCCGCCTTCGATGCGCTGTTCCTCAAATACCAGGACTACGTCTACAATATCCTTTATGGTATTGTCGGCAGCGCAGAAGAGGCCCGAGACCTGACACAGGATGTGTTTCTGCAGGTCTATAAATCGCTGGGCGGCTTCCGACAGGGAGCCCGCTTTGCGACTTGGCTCTACCGAATCGCCGTCAATCGCGGCGTCGATGCGGCGCGCGGTGCGCGACGATGGCGGTTTCTGCCGCTTCTGGAAGATCCGACCATGCTGGGACGCGCCGCGCCTCCGGAAGGGGAGCCCGAGTATGCGTTCGAGCGTAGTATGGAGAAGGAAGCGGTGCAGACTGTGCTGATGCGCTGCCCGGTAGCCGGACGAGACATCCTGGTTCTGCGCTACTATCAAGGGCTTTCGGTCGAGGAAATCGCTGAGACGGTGGGCTGTACGGTGGCGGCGGCGAAGGTGCGGCTGCACCGCGCCCGCCAGACTTTCAAGGAGAACTACATTGCGACTTACGGGGTGGATGCATCGGAAGGACGCCAGACCAACGCCGCGAAACGCGCGCGCTGACGCCGGTACGCCCGTCGCCCTGACCTGTGCCGATGTTCGGGCCAGGGAGTGGGACTTCGCGGAGGGATCGCTGCCGACACCGGAACGCACAGACGTTCAGGCGCATCTGGACGGCTGCGAATCGTGCCGTCGGGAATTGACGCTCTGCCGCAGCGCAGAAGGCGCACTGCTGACTGCCTCCACCCAGATTCCGCCTGCGGGAGACCTGCGCGCCGGTTTCTATGGCCGCCTCGCAGCAGAACACCGCCAGCCGCGCCGGTACGGTCGACCGCTGGCGCTCTCCGCCGTGGCCGTCTGCGGTCTGGCGCTGATCCTGGTACGCCCCGCGCTGAAAACCCTGTTTATCCCGCAACCCGGCCCGGAAAATGGGACCGTAGTCCGGGCCACTCCGCCGCCCCTTGCGGCCCTTGTCTCTACGCTGCCATCGGCGTCATCACCCACAAAACTACCGGACGAAAACGTACCGGATTTCAAGCTGACGCCACGGCCCGGACTGCCCGGTCTTGAGCGTGAGGGGGGAAGGATGGCCGAGGGTAGGGCAAAGGAGACATTGCGGCGGCGGCGGGGAGAGTCGGGGCGTTTGATGGTGAGCAGACGCCCTGCGCGACTCCCGCAGTTGACTCCCGTCCTGTTGGCGGATGCGGACAAGGCGCACGACCGATATGCTTCTATGAAATCTCCGGAGAGTCGGCCCGATGTCGCGACCCTGGCAAAAAATCTGATGACATCGTTTGCGGTACAAGAGAACAGTCCGTCTGAACGAGCGCTGGGATTAAATTCAATGAATCGAAAGGCGGAACTGCAACCGCTTGCGGATGTCACGCCAGGGGAAGCGGGAGTCAGCCTGGTGGTGACGGATCAGGTGCGCGGGTTCAGCAATATGACTCGGGTCGCCAGTGACGTCGAAGTGCAGGACGGCAATAGCACGGTCCATGTGGAAGCGGACGGGAACTGAGCATTGATTTACCATAAGGACAGTAACATGGACATTTCCACCTCCTCGCGTTGCGGGCGCAACCTCACGGCGCTCGGCGCTATCCTGGCTCTGTGCGGGCTGAGCGGTTTGGCCCAGGCCGAGCGGACGACGGAACCGCAGGCTGCCAACGCCCCCTATGCGGCTCCCCTCGCGAAGCTCCAGGTGACGGGCACGGCGGAAAAGTTCTCGGTAGATGCGGACCATGCCGATGCCCAGAGTGTGCTGAAAGCGCTCTTCAATCAGGCCAACGCCCAGTTCACGGCCGATAACAACGTTGTCGTCGGGCAGGTGACGATGCACCTGTCGAACCAGTCGTTTTCGACCACGCTCGACGCCGTCTGCAAGTCGTTGCTGATCCGCTATCATAAGGACGCCAAAGGGATCTATGTCTTCGAGCAGGACACGCAGGCTATAAAGGCCGCCATTATGCGCATCAAAGACCTGGACGCTCTGCTGCGCCAGCAGTTGCGTACCGTCGGCCTGAGCCTTCCGGAAGACGGCCCCCTGGACATGGTAACGAACGGGGTGGCACAGAGAGATAAGAAGGTCGCCGGTGTCGCGCAAAATCGGGGCAGTCTTTCTGCCGGTTCCGGTTTTGGGGGGGGCGTGGGTTCGGTGGTTGGAAGAGGAGGAGGCGAAGCCGGGGCAGTCAATCCCAACACCCTCTCTGGAACAAGACGGACTCAGTTGGTGCCCTCCATAACCAACAGATCTGTTGCAAAAGAAGACGCCACGTCGAACGGTCTGACAGCCAATCTGAACTATCTGACCGCGCGGGATCTGGCGGATATCTTCGGGCTGAATCCGCAGAACAACAACGAGTTGCAAAACCCCGACAACTACCGCGCCTATCTGCAGCAGAACGGGCTCGTCTATATCAACACAGGTGGGCAGAAGGCCGTCGTCACCGACGTGTTACAGGAGTTGGGACGGCAGTCGAACACACGTATTCTGATCGATCCGAGCGTCCCGACGGGTCCAAAGTTCAACCTGCAGGGCCACATTACGCCGCGCACACTGCCGGAAGCCCTGAATGTTCTTACGCAGGCCACCCGCCTGAACTGGCGCTGGCTGGGCACGAGTGTCTATGTGAGCGCCATGCCCGACTTTCAGATTTTTTTCAATTCTACCTCGCCCCGTGTGATTTTCGGCAGCAACGCCTATTCGACGTCGCAGGTCGGCGGTCAGGGACAGCAGAACAGCAACGCAGGTTACGGCCTGCCCAGTCAGCCACCGCTGCCGATTACGAACGGTGAGAAGAAGACGCCCTGAGCCTATGATCCGAATAACCCGCACCAATTTGAATTTCGAACGAGAGCCGCTGGCGACGCCCTTCGGCTTCAAAGGCGGTTTTCTCACCGAGCTCTGGCAGACCATCGCCCTCCTCACCAGCGAGAGCGGAAACCGTGGGGTCGGGCTGGGGGTGCAGAGCACACTCTGGTCGGACCCAAAAGTGTTCGCCGCCAACTCCGAGGCGGGCGGCAACGCCCTCATGCTGCTCCTCACCGCGTTTGCCCTACGGGCGGCGGAGGGCAAAGCGTTCGAGACGCCTCTGGATCTGCTCGACGCTCTCGTGCCGCCTACTTTTGAATACGGCAAGGCGATTACGGGCAACCCGCATCTGCGTCTGACTTTTGTGCTGAACGCGCTGGTCGCGGTCGATAATGCGGCCTGGCGGCTCTACGCCGCGGAACAGGCACTCTCCGATTTCGACGCCCTTATTCCGGATTTCGCCCGGCCTGCCCTGTCGTATCGACACCACGAGGTTCTGAGCATTCCGGCGGTCGGCTATGGGCTGGCGGTCGCGGAGGTCGTGCGGCTGGCCGAAGAGGGATACTCTCTGTTCAAGATCAAGGTCGGCTCGGATCCGGCAAAAGACGGTGACCCCGCGAAGATGCTGAACGGCGACATCGCCCGCATGCGAGCCCTCCATGCCGCGCTGCAGCCCTATCCGCACGTCCGGTACTATCTGGATGCCAATGGACGCTACGACAGTAAGGCGCGTCTGCTGCGACTGCTGGACGCGCTCGACTCGTGCGGCGCGCTGGCGCAGACCGTGCTGCTCGAAGAGCCGTTTGCGGAGGAGAACAAGGAGAATGTAGCGGATGTGCCGGTGCGCGTGGTCGCCGACGAGAGCGCCCACACCGACCGAGACGTGGCGGAGCGTATAGTGCTCGGTTACGGAGCCATCGCCTTGAAACCGGCTGCCAAGACTCTCAGCATGAGCTTTCGCATGGCGCAGGTGGCCCACGCGGCAGGCGTTCCCTGCCTGTGCGCCGACCTGACCGTCAATCCCATCCTCGTCGATTGGAACAAAACCTTCGCGGCCCGTCTCGCTCCCCTGCCCGGCCTCACCGGCGGCGCGCTGGAAGCCAACGGCCATCAGAACTACCGCGACTGGGACCGCATGCAGTCTTACCATCCCTGCGCCGGTGCGCCCTGGACCGAATCGCGGCACGGCGTCTTCGCTCTCGACTCTCTCTTCTACTCTACCAGCGGCGGCATCCTCCTGCCGCTTCCCCATTACGACTCCCTGGTCTCCTGAAACACGCAGGAAGAATAGAAGAGAGAGTTGCTCTAACCGAGCGGCTTCTTAGCCCAGGACTGATTGAACCCCACCGTGCGCATCGCAACCGCCCGCTTTATCCGTGATGGTTCCGTCATGACAGGTGTACGACGTGCCCGTCGTATAAGATCCGCTCCCGCAGCCTGCCAGCATCAGAGTGACGATAGCGAATGCGAGTAATTTCCAGGACGTTTTGCTATTCCATTTCATGAGTGTATGGGCCCCCTTGAAGCCAGTTTCAGCTTCGAACTAGATCTTGATGACGGAGCGGATGACGTTGCCGGTCTCCATGGCGTGAAAAGCGTCTTCGACTTCGTCGAGAGAGATGATATTGGTAACCATGCCGTCGAGCTTGAGCTGACCGTCCAGGTAGAGCTGGGCCAGCAGAGGAAAGTCGTGTGATGGGAGGGTGTCTCCGGCGTGGCAGACGCAGATCCCGGTCTTGTTCCAGTAGACCCCGGTGGACATGTCGCCGAGGTTCAGCGTGACGGCATCGGCGGCAGCGGGGAAGCCGATGGTCGTGGCCGTGCCGTTGTAGGAGAGCATCTTGACGGCCTGCTCGATACAGGCCGGTATGCCGGTGGCCTCGTAGGCGAACTCGACGCCGCCGTCCCAGCCGTCTTCCGTCAGGGCGCGCACGGCCGCCACGGGATCGCCGTCCTTCGCATTGACGAAGTGAGTTGCGCCGTACTCTTTGGCCCAGTCCAGCTTGACGGGGTTGACATCGACCGCGATGATCATTCCGGCATGAGCCAGTCTCGCCCCTTGAATAACGCTCAGCCCGACACCGCCGCAGCCGACCACGGCGACGCGTGCGCCGGGCCAGACCTTGGTCGTATTCATCGTCGCGCCCACGCCGGTGATGACGCCGCAGGCGATCAGGCAGGCCTTGTCGAGCGGCATGGCGGCGGGCATCTTGATCGCGGCCTTGCTATGCACGACCGTATGGGTGCTGAAGGTGCCGCAGCGCAGCACCTGCGAACAGAGCGCGCCGTCGCGTTTGCGCCGTATCCGCTGTTTCGGTTTCAGGGCCGCGTAGCAGTGGCGCGGGTCGCCGCGCCGACAGGCCGGGCACTGTTCGCAGGGCGCGCGATAGGCCAGCACCACCGGATCCCCTACCTTCAGATGCGTGACCCCCTCCCCAACTTGCTCCACGTACCCTGCCCCTTCGTGCCCCAGCACGATCGGGAACGGCATGCCGTTACCTTTGAGGTTCTTGATGGTCAGATCGGTGTGGCAGACCCCGCTCGCCACGATCCCTACCAGAACCTCGCCCGGACCCGGCGCTTCGATGGTGATATCTTCCAGGGTGGCGGGAGTTCCCGCCTCGTTCAATAAGACCGCACGGCCTTCTACTGTCGGCATCGCGTTGTTCTCCTTTTTCGGAACTTCCGGCTCCGCATAAAGCGCAGTCCGTTCGGTGGGCATGTCGTCGGCTATGTTCGCAGTCTCCGCCGCATTTTCCTGCCGCGCTTGCATACACTCCACACACTTCCGGTGGACCAACGGCGTCTTCTCGTGAAGAAACGACTTTGTGCTCTGACGTGGTAACAGGAATCGAGGAGTGTTGTCCCGAATCAAAGGACGTCGTCCTTCGCTACGCGGCTTTGCCGAGCCGTCCTCTGGACGGAGCAGGCCACGTACCGGGGCCAATTTGCTTCGAGAACGAGCACCTTTGTGCCCGCGAAGGCAGTCACTCGGCGCAGAGCGCCCCTAGCGAAGGAATTCATTCCATCGCTAGCACCACTGTTGCTATCGTTCGGCACGACTTAGCATCGCTTCCTTACGCCCTATGAAAGAGATCCCATGCTGATTAAACCCGAACAACTGGATGCCATCATCGCCGCTGGAAACGAGGGCGCATTGGCGGACCTCGCCACGCTCTGCGCGCTGCCGAGCGTCTCGGCCAAAGGGGAGGCGCTGGAGCCGTGCGCCGAACAGGTCGCGGCGTTTATGCGCGCGGAGGGGCTGACTGCCCAGGTGCTCGATGTTCCAGGCGGGCCGCCGGTCGCTTTTGGGGAGGCGGGTGCCGACCGTGCCGACGCGCCGACCGTCCTGTTCTACAACCACTACGATGTGCAGCCCGCTGAGCCGCTGGAGCTTTGGGACAGTCCGCCGTTTCAACTGACGGTGCGGGACGGCAAAGCTTTTGCGCGGGGGGTTGCGGACGACAAAGGGCATATCATCTCCCGCCTGCTGGCGCTGCGGGCCATTCGCGAGGCGAACGGCGGCCGCTACCCCTTTCACGTCAAGTTTCTGGTGGAGGGCGAAGAGGAGATCGGCAGCCCCCATCTTGGGGCCTGGATCGAGCGGAACACGGAGCTGCTGCGCGCCGACTTCTGCATATGGGAAGAGGGCGGCACCGACAACGACGGCAACCCATTTCTCTATTGTGGCATGCGCGGAATCGCCTATTTCGAGCTGAGCGTCCGGACCATCGCCTACGACGCCCACTCCGGCCAGGGCGGCTCGCTGTTGCCGAACGCCGCGTGGAGGCTCGTCTGGGCGCTGGCCACACTCAAAGACCGGAACGAGCGCATTCTGCTGCCGGGACATTACGATACGGCCCGGCTGGCCACGGTACGGGATCTGGAGCTGCTGGACGCGCTGCCGGACGACGAGGCGTATCTGCGCAGCCAGTTCGGGCTGCCGGAAGGCGGCTTTCTGGGCGGAGCGCAGACCACGGGGCTGGAGCTGAAACGCCGCGCTGTGTTCGAGCCGACGCTGACGATCTGCGGCCTCGACAGCGGCTGGCAGGGAGCAGGGGCGAAGACGGTCCTGCCGTCGGAAGCGAAGGCCAAGATGGACTTTCGGCTCGTGCCCGATCAGGATCCGGAGACGGTGTACGCCGCGCTCCGCACCCATCTCGATAGGCACGGCTTTGCCGACATCGAGATCCGATACCTGGGCGGACAGCGCCCCGCGCGCGTCGATCCAGACCATCCCCTGATCCAGCTCGCCGCCCGGACCGCCGAAGCGGTCTACGGCAAACCGGCCCGCATCACGCCCATCGTCGGCGGCTCCGGCCCCATGTGGTGGTTCAGCGGCAGGCTTGGGCTGCCCGTCACCAGCCCCGGAATCGAGTATCCCGGCGTTCGTGTGCACGCCCCCAATGAGCATATCCGCCTGCCGGATTTCCTCCTGGGTACACGCCATCTGGCCCACCTGCTCGCCCGAATCGAAGAAGCGCGCAGCAACTAAAGGGTATACTGAGAGCATGGTGGATCAGGCAGCACAACCGAAAAAAGGCGTCGAGACTCCAACCTCCGACGTGGAGTCTCCGGACGATCCGCCTCGGGGAGCGGTGCGCCGTCTGCTCCGTATGCTGCATAACATGGTGGATTTCGTCGGTGAGGTGACCATTCTCGCCGGTCAAGCCTTCACCTCGATCCTGCACGGCGGCTTCGAGATGCGCGATCTCATCCATCAGATGGCCTCCATTGGCGTCGATTCCGTCTGGATCGTGCTCATCATCACCGGTGCGACGGGCGCGGTCTTCGCCTTCTATATCGCCACACTGACGAGTCAGTTCGGCAGCGGGTTCAATCAGTTTCTTGGTGGGACCGTCAGCTACAGCTTTTTGAACGAGCTCGGCCCGACACTGGGGGGGGTCGGACTGGCGGCGCGGTCGGGAGCCGCCATCGCCGCCGAGATCGGCTCTATGGTCGTCACGGAGCAGGTCGATGCCCTGCGGGCTATGGCGGTCTCCCCCATCCGCTATCTGGTCGTGCCACGCGTACTCGCCGCCGTCATCATGCTCCCCTTGCTGACGGTGCTGGCCGACATCGCCGGGCTCTGCGGCGGCTATCTGTTTTCGCTGGGAGCGGGCGTCTCGGCGGAATCGTACTGGACATCGGTGCATACCTATACGAAATCGTCGGACCTCCTGCACGGCCTCTTGAAGTCGGTCGTGTTCGGCTTTCTGATCGGGCTGGTCGCCTGCCAGCAAGGACTGCGCACGAAGGGCGGCGCCACCGGCGTGGGCCGCGCCACCACCAGTTCTGTGGTGCTGTGTGTCGTGCTGATCTTTATCACCGACTTCTTCCTGGCGCAGATACTGACGAAATGAGTCGGGGAGAGGCAAGGCTATGAGCGCAGTATCCGTCCGAAATGTGGTCTACGAAGTCCCGCATAAACGCATCCTGAACGACATCGACCTCGACATCGCCAAAGGTGAGATCGTCTCCATCATGGGGCAGTCCGGCAGCGGTAAGACGACCCTGCTGAAGCTGCTGACCGGGCTGATCCGGCCGACCTCCGGGCAGATTCTTATCGACGAGCAGGACATCGCCGCCCTGAAAGAGTCGGAACTGGACAAGATGCGCCTGAAGATCGGCCTCGTCTTTCAGTACTCCGCACTCTTCGACTCCCTCAGTGTCTTCGATAACATCGTGTTCGGCGTGGTGCGCCACCGCCACCGGGTTCCGAAGGCGGAGTTGGAAAAAATGGTGCGGGATCGACTGGCTGAAGTGGAGTTGCCGGGCGTGGAGAAACGCTTTCCTTCGGAGCTCTCCGGCGGCATGCAAAAGCGGGTCGGGCTGGCGCGCGCGCTGGCAATGGAGCCGTCCATCGTCTTTTATGATGAGCCGACCAGCGGCCTCGATCCGATCACGGCCAACACGATCGACAATCTTATCATGCAGACGCGGGAACGCACCGGAGTCACCTCTGTGGTCGTTTCACATCATCTGCCTTCGATCTTTCGTATATCCGATCATGTGGCGATGCTGCACAAGGGCAAGATAGTCATCTACGGCACCCCCGACGAAGTGCGTGCCTCACCCAACCCTATCGTGCAGGAGTTTCTGCACCCGGAAACACACATGGTCGCGGGCGTAAGCGGGCCATAACGTCAAGGAAGGCGTTGTGCCCACGAAGGCGGGCCATAGGCCCTTCGCTGTCGGTAGCCCCCTGTCGGGCATGAGGAGTCAGCATGGAATCGAGAACAGTTACGAAGGTTGGAAGCATGGTGTTGCTGGCGCTGGCCGTGTTTGGAGTGCTCTACCTCTACCTTTCGCATATCAACCCGAACACCTATAAAATCAAAGTACGTTTCGAGGATACGCTGGGAGTCCAGCGGCAGAGCGTCGTGCGGATGCAGGGTGTCGCCATCGGCGAGGTGGCCAATGTCACCCTGGATCAGACGCAGCATCCCCCGCTGCCTATCGTGACGCTTGCCATCAACAACAAGTACACGATTCCCGAAGGATCGCACTTCGTCATCGTCTCTGGCCTGCTCATCACCACGCCGCAGATTCTGGTCAAGCCCTCGGATAAGGCGACCTACCTGCTGACCGACAACTCTGCTGTCGCCGATGGCGACAAGCCGCAGGGAGCCCTCGCCAGTCTCGACCCGAAGCTGGAAGAGGCCGTGCAGAACAGTACGAAACTCGTCAACGACCTCCAACTCACCCTGAAGAGTACGTCCGGAAAGCTCAATGACGTGCTCGACCGGACCAAGACACTGCTCGATACGACCAATAAGACCGTCGCCTCCACGCAGAGCTTCATCGGGGATCCGGTGCTAAAAAACAGGCTCTTGAGCACGCTTCAGAACTTTCAAGACACCTCGGCCAACGCCAAGAAAGCCTCGGATAGTCTGCGAGTCCAGTTGACCGAGACGATCAAGGGCAGCCGCGGCAACCTGGACAAGCTGACCGCCAAAGTCAACGAAGTGCTCGACCATGTCGATACCACCATCGACGACACGAACACGATCGTGAAGAAGCTGACGGAACAGGTCACCGACCCGCGCCTGCAAAACACGCTGCAGGAGACGGCCGATCTCGCCCGGACGACGCTCGCTCGTTTCAACCAGATCGCCTCCGACATTCATGAGATTTCCGGCGATCCGAACCTTCAGACCAATCTGAAGACCAGCGTCGCCAACCTGCAGGAGATCACCGACCGAGGGCGCGGGGTGGCGGAGAAGGTGGACACGCTGCTCAACAAACTGACGAGCCCAGGGTCGCATGGGCCGCGTGTGCCCAAGATCGAGGTGATCGGCAACGTCTCCGAATCGCTCGACCCGACGCGACTGCGCATCGATGTGGATGCCCGCATTCCCACCAGTCGCACGGGACTTGTAGACGTCGGCTTCTACGATCTGGGGCAGAACACGCGCCTGAACCTGCAGGCGGGCACGTACATGCTCCCTGTCGCCAACCTGCGTCCCGGTGAAACCGCCGACAGCCTCCTGCTCCGTTATGGGCTCTATGCCTCACGCCTTGGGGCCGGACTCGATTACGAGTCGAAGCGTGGCCTCGGTTTTCGCGTCGATTTATGGGATACGAACCGTCCACGCCTTGACGCGAAGGCCCTTTTTAGGGTAAAACAGAACGCTTCGGTTTGGCTGGGCGCAGACAACCTTCTCCGCACCCCCGTTCCGATTATCGGCTTTCAGATAAAACAGTAATCTGCACCTATTTTTACCGATACAGGAGATCCTCTCGATGAAAGTGATTTTAACCCGCGATGTGCCGAAGGTCGGCAAGGACGGAGAGATTCTCGCCGTTGCGGACGGTTATGCGCGTAACTATCTGTTCCCCCGCCAACTCGCTGTCGTCGCCAAGGGTTCGGCGCTCAAGAACCACGAAAACCGCATCAACCGCGAAGTCGCCAAGACGGCGGCGCTGCTTGCGAACGCGCAGGCCAACGCGGAGAAACTGCGCGACCAGTCGTTCCAGATCATGGCCCGTTCCAACCCGAAGTCCAATCGTCTCTTCGGCGCCGTGACCGAGGCGGACGTAGTCGAAATTATTCAGAAGACCCTCGGAGTGGAAGTCGACAAGCGCCGCGTCAGCCTGATCGACCCGATCAAAGTGACCGGCACCTACGACCTGACCGCCCGCCTGCATCCGGAAGTCACGGTCCCGTTCAAGGTGGAAGTGGTCACCCCAGAAATTATCGAAGCCAAAGAGAAAGCCCGCGTCGCTGCCGAACTCGCCGCCGAGCGCGAAGCGGCCCGCCTTGCTGCCGCCGAAGTCGCGGCTCAGGCCGCTGCCGAAGCCCGCGCCGCCGCGCAGGAAGCCCGTGGCGATGAGCCGCCCCGTGAGCGCCGCCCGCGCCGCAACTACTCCCTGCTCGACGAGGCTCCCGACGCCGAAGGTTAGTTCTTTCCCCGCTGCGGGAATATAGACAGGATTTCCAGGATTTACAGGTAAGCTAGAGGTCAATGGAGGGTGCGGTGCAGACGCCGAACCCTTGTTCCTCCTGTAAATCTTGTAGATCCTGTCTATTTTGCTTCCATCCGCTCGTTTTCAAACCCGTTTCGCGATTCAGTACTTCTACTCACCGTTTCATCCAGTTTATCCTGTGCATCCTAATCCAGGGGAGGGCGCTATCGTGGCATCGGACTATCCGGGTTCGTTTGATCGTGTTCCCCCGCAGAACCTGGAAGCGGAGCAGGCCGTGCTGGGCTCGATGCTGATCGAGCGGACAGCGGTCGAGCGCGGCGCGGAGATCCTGCGCCCGGAAGACTTCTATCGCGACGCCCACCGCTTCGTCTTCGAGGGCATGCTAGCCCTCACCCAGCGGGACGAGCCTGTCGATCTGATCACCCTGACCAACGAACTGAGAGCGCGTGGGCAGTACGACTCGGTCGGAGGTTTGATCTACCTTCAGAACCTGATGGAGGCGCCCTCGACTGCCGCCAATATCGAGTACTACGCCCGCCTGGTCGAAGAGAAATCGATTCTGCGCCGCCTGCTCGATGCCGGGACGCAGGTGCAGGGACTGGCCTATTCCGAGTTCAACAATATCAGTGAAGTGGTGGACCGGGCGGAACAGATCGTTTTCGAGATCGGTCGCAGGCGCGCCGGCCAGTTCTTCAAACAGCTTCGCCCCCTGCTCGACAAAGAGCTGGATCGCCTCGACAGTCTGGACTCCAATCGTGGCGCTCCGACGGGCCGCAAAACCCCCTTCGACGACCTCAACTACAAGACCGCCGGTTTTCAGCCCTCCGACCTCATCATCGTCGCCGCCCGACCGAGTATGGGCAAGACCGCCCTGACCGTCCAACTGGCACAGTACGTGGCCTTGAACGAGAAGCTGCCGGTGGCGATCTTCAGCCTGGAGATGTCGGCGGAGCAGTTGGTCACGCGTATGATCTGTTCCGAGTCGCGGGTAGACGCGCATAAGCTGCGTACCGGATTCCTGCAGAGCGACGACTGGCAGCGGGTCGGCGAGGGAATCCAGCGGCTGGCCGAGGCCCCGATCTTCATCGACGATTCGCCCGACATCTCCGCGCTGGAGATCCGCGCCAAATGCCGCCGACTGAAGGCAGAGCAGAAGGGCCTGGGCATGGTCGTCATCGACTATCTGCAACTGATGCGCTCCCATAAACGCACCGAGAACCGCAACCAGGAGATCTCTGAGATCGCCCGCTCCACCAAGCAGATGGCGCGCGAGTTGGAAGTCCCGGTGATCGCGCTGTCGCAGCTCAGCCGCGCCGTCGAATCGCGCCCCGACAAACGCCCGATGCTCTCCGACCTTCGCGAATCCGGCGCGATCGAGGCGGAGGCGGACATCGTCATGTTTATCTACCGCGAAGCCTACTACAAAATGAAAGAGGCGAGCTCAGCGGCGGATGACCGGGAGCAGCAGTCGGGCGACCGGGACGAGCGGGACCGGGAAAAACTGGAAGTGGCGGAGCTGATCATCGCCAAGCAGCGTAACGGCCCGACCGGACCGGTCAAGGTCGGCTTCCTGCCGCACTACGCCCGGTTCGAAAACCTCGCGCCCGGCTACTATGACCCTGGCGACAGCGGAGAATGAAGCCATTTTTGATTTCGGAATGTCGAGGAGTGGAGAGATACGATTTTGAATTCAGGGCGTTGGCAGAAGGAGAGATTTTTGATTTCGGGGAGTAGACGGAAGGAGCGTAAGGGCATGCGTGTACTGGTCGTAGGCGGGGGCGGGCGCGAACACGCGCTGGTCTGGAAGATCGCCCAGAGTCCGCTGGTGGAGAAGATCTTCTGTGCGCCGGGCAATGCGGGCATCGCGCAGATGGCGGAGTGCGTGCCGATCCAGGCGACGGATATCTCTCTCCTGGCGGATTTCGCCGAGAGGAACGGCGTGGGCCTGACCGTTGTGGGGCCGGAAGCGCCGCTTATCGCCGGGATCGTCGATAAGTTCGAGGCGCGAGGGCTGCCGATCTTTGGCCCCTCCACCGATCCGGCCCGGCTGGAAGGCAGTAAGACTTTCGCCAAGGAGCTGATGCAGTCGGCAGGCATTCCCACGGCCGCCTTCTGGACATGCCGTTCGCTCGCGGAAGCGCAGGCGATCCTGCGGGCCTACTACGCGCAGAACGCTCCGGATGTCGGAATCGTCATAAAGGCGGATGGGATTGCGGCAGGCAAAGGCGTGATCGTCGCGAACAACCAGGCCGAGGCCGAGGCAGGCCTGATCCGTATCATGGGCGAGAGGGTCTTCGGACAGGCCGGAGATGTGGTGGTGATCGAGGAGCGGCTCTACGGCGAAGAGGCGTCGATCATGGCGATCACAGACGGCGAGACGATCATTCCGCTGGTGCCGTCGCAGGATCACAAGCGGATAGGGGAGGGCGACACCGGCCCGAATACGGGCGGTATGGGCGCCTACGCGCCTGTTCCCACGATCCCCGCAGATACGGTGAACATTGCGATGGAGCGCATTCTGCGGCCCGCTATTCGGGCGGTGCGCGAACTGGGCATCCCCTATAAGGGCGTCCTCTACGCCGGTATCATTATCACTGCTGAAGGCCCGAAGTGCATCGAGTTCAACTGTCGCCTCGGCGATCCGGAGACGCAGGCGGTCCTGCCCCTGCTGGCGAGCGATTTGGTTCCCCTGCTGTTGGGCGTGACGGACTGTACGCTGGAGCAGCAGGAGGTGCGCTGGCGCGGTGGCGCCTCCGCGACCGTCGTGGCGGCCTCGGGCGGCTATCCCGACGACTATGAGACAGGCAAAGTCATCACCGGCCTGGAGACGTTCGGAACGCAGGAGGACTGCCTCGTCTTCCACGCCGGAACCCGCCTCGCCGACGGCCAGACCGTGACCGATGGGGGCCGCGTCCTGAGCGTCACCGGCCTCGCCGAAGACCTCGGCACGGCCGTTACCCGCGCCTACAAAGGTATGGCCCGCCTGAACTTCGATGGCATCACCTACCGCCGCGACATCGCCGCCCGCGCCCTCCAGGTCACTACATAGGGCAAACGAGCCTCCCGGAATCCACTGAGCCACTTTCATTGCCGGCAAGACTGAAAACCACGTTCATGAAGGAGTTGCGCCAAAGCAAAATGGCCGTCCCGCGACGGCCATTTTGCTGCTTTGGCCACGCACTGTATGCCTCAGGAAAAACTAGGCCCGTTCGAAGCAGGTCTTTGGAACGACAATGCTGTATCTAACGTGTGATATTGCATGAGACGTGCACGCGATGAGCCCTCCTAAGCCCATAATCTGTTTTCAAAACGATTGTGATTGCCAGAATTCGCGATATGCAACTCAAACATAGGTTGCCCGTTCTCGGGAGCCGACGGAACCGGGGCTTGGAGAGGCTGACAGATCCCACGATGGGCACGGCGCCCACGGAGACACCCGGAGGTGTAATCTATGGTACGAATCAACCCTGCAGCGACTTTCGCCGCCCTATTTCTCACCATCACCGCATTCGAAGGCCCTGCTCTGGGGCAAAATCCTGCCGTCACCGTCAACGTCGACGCGAATGCGAACCGCCGCGCTATCAACCCCAACATCTACGGGATGGCATACGCGGATACTCCTACCCTGTCAGACCTGAATATCCTTCTCAATCGCAATGGCGGCAACAACACCAGCCGCTACAACTGGAATGTGAACGCCGACAATCGCGGCAGCGACTACTATTTCGAGAGCATCGGCGACACCAGCGCTGTCGCTGGGGAGCGGGGCGACACGTTTATCTCCAACAGCAAGAGCGGCGGGGCGCAAGCCCTGCTCACGATCCCGATGGTCGGCTGGGTCGCCAGGGTAGGGGCCAACCGCAGCAAACTCGCCAGCTTCTCCATCGCCAAATACGGCGCACAGACGGGTAATGATTTTCAGTGGTTTCCGGATGCCGGCAACGGTGTTCTGAGCAGCACAGGGCAGAACGTGACGGGCAACGATCCGAACGATGCCAATGTCCTCTCCGATTCGACTTTTCAGAATAGCTGGATGCAGCATCTTGTCGCGAAGTGGGGTCCCGCCAACAGCGGAGGGCTCCGATACTACCTCATGGACAATGAGCCGAGCCTCTGGCATAGCACCCACCGCGATGTCCATCCCACCGGCGCCACGATGGCCGAGATCCGCAATAAGATCCTCGATTATGGCGGGAAGGTCAAGGCGAACGACAGTTCCGCCCTGGTGGTTGGGCCGGAAGAGTGGGGTTGGAGCGGTTACTTCTACAGCGGCTACGACCAGCAGTACACCGGAATACATGGATGGAGCACGATCCCGGATAGAGCCGCAAACGGCAACTGGGACTATCTGCCCTGGCTGCTCGATCAGTTGCGTCAGAACAATGCCTCTACCGGCAAGCGGATCCTGGACGTGTTCAGCGTCCACTACTATCCGCAAGGCGGAGAGTTCAGCAACGATGTGACGACGGCGATGCAGACCAAACGCAATCAGTCCACGCGCTCGCTGTGGGATCCGAGCTATGTAGACCAGTCGTGGATCAATAGCCAGGTTCAACTCATCCCCCGCATCAAGGGCTGGGTGAACACCTACTATCCGGGCACCTTCACCGGCATTACCGAATACAACTGGGGAGCCGAAGGGCATATCAACGGCGCGACCACGCAGGCGGATATCCTCGGCATCTTTGGGCGGGAAGGGCTGGACTTGGCCACCCGGTGGACGACGCCGGGCAACACGACGCCGACCTACAAAGCGATCAAGATGTATCGCAACTACGACGGCAGCAAGTCCACGTTCGGCGATACCAGCGTGTCTGCGACCGTTCCGAACCCGGACAATGTCTCCGCCTTCGCCGCCCAGCGAACCATCGACGGCGCGCTCACCGTCATGGTTATCAGCAAGTACCTGTCGGGCACGACCGCCGTCACCCTGAACCTTGCCAACTTCACCAGCACCGGCACGGCGCAGGTCTGGCAGCTCACCTCCGCCAACGCCATCAACCGCCTGAGCGACATCACCGTCAGTGGCAGCAGCCTTGGTTTCACCGCGCCCGCGCAGAGCATCACGCTGTTCGTCCTGCCCAAATCCGCCGGTAAGACGCCGACCTTCACGAGTTCCACGAGCGTCTCCCCGTCTTCCGTCGCTCCGGGAGCGACCGCGACCATCTCCACGACCGTCACCGACGCGGGCGGCGCGCTCTCCAACGGAATCGTAGATCTGGAGGTCTATAATTTGGCCGGGACCAAAGTCGGTCAGCAAGCCTATACCGGCCAGAACTTTACCGCCAATCAGTCCCGCCCCTATTCATGGGCCTGGGTGGTGCCTTCCACGGTGGGCACCTATACGGTGAAGGTTGGTGTGTTCAATTCGACGTGGGGGGTCAACTACTACTGGAACGGCGCGGCGGCGACCGTGACCGTTACCGCCGGTGACTCCGCCCAGTACAACTTCGAGAGCGGTGCGCAGGGTTGGGTCTCTTCCGGCGGCATCCTCACCGGCGTGGCCGGCAGCACGGTGAAAGCCTATGCCGGGTCGCACTCCCTGGCCGTATCGATCAACAGCCCCTCCGCCGGAGGCGCCCAGACGGCCTATGTCGGCTCCCCAGCGACACCGGCGGGCGCGACGGTCACCTTCCATATCTGGATCCCGTCCGGCAGCACCCTGACATCTATCCAGCCCTTCGTGCAGCAGGGAGCGGGAGGCAACTGGACCTGGACCGGCAACTGGCAGCCGATTGCAAGCCTGGCGGCAGGCGCCTGGAATACCCTGACCGTCACGGTTCCCGCCACCGCAGCCACGCCCTTGTCTCAGCTTGGAGTTCAGTTCCAGACGAACGGCGTCTGGACAGGCGTCTGTTACGTAGACTCCGTCGGCTGGTGATGCCGAGTTCCGGAGGAAGGAGAGAATCGATGCCTGTCCGCGTAATGACCGACGAGCAGCGGCTTTGCTTTGAGGCGAACGGCTATCTTGTGATCCCGAACGCGCTTTCGCCGGTGGAGCTGACAGCCGTGCGCAAGGCTGCGGATCGCGCCGAGGCGCTCTGGCGCGCCGACCCGACCCGACCCGGCAGTCGCGGACCCAATCTCGAACAGGTGCTGGCTCCCATCGAGTACGATCCGGTCCTGCTCAACCTTCTGGCGCATCCGAAGGTCTTCCCCATCGCGTGGGAGCTGCTCGGCGATGACATCTCCATGATCGACAACGACTATTTCATTACTCTGCCCCAGACCCGGAGCCATGCCCATTGGCATCACGATGTCGGGCAGGCGGGTGTCTATCATCCACGTTCTACGCTGATGGTCAAAGCCTTCTATCTGCTCAGCGATGTGCCGGAAGGAGGGGGTGGAACCGCCGTAATTCCCGGCTCGCACCGCTTCCCCAACGATTTCGCGCTGCCCAATGTCGAAAATCCCGACGAGATGCCGGGCCATGTCAGTTTGGCCTATTCTGCGGGAACGGCCTATCTGTTCAATGGGCGCATCTATCACGCCGCGCTCAATAACCGCACCGAATCCCCGCGTCGCGCCCTGATCTATAACTATGGCCACTTCTGGATGAAGGTATGGACCGGCTACGCCCCTACCGAGCAGACGCTCGCACAAGCGAAAACCCGTGTGATGCAACAACTGCTGGGGATCGGGGACGCCTATGGAACCTCGCTGGCGAACTGCACCGATTTAGACGAGCCAGCCGCACCGTGACGAGGAGTTCAGCCCCGTGATTCGCATCGGCGTTGTCAACCTGGATACCTCGCATCCTCTGGCTTTCGCCCGCACGCTGGAACAGGGCGGCCGGGCACGCTATGTCGCCGTCTACAACGACGGCTTTCGCGGCGACGACGAAGTGGAGGCGTTCCTTCGCCATCACGATCTGGAAGCCCGTTGTGGGACCGTCGAGGAGTTGGCGGAGAAGGTAGACATCGGATTTATTCAGGGATGCGACTGGGACAAGCATCTGGCACATGCGGTTCCGTTTAGAGTACAGTCCGATCATCGGTGTTGCGCGCGACGTGTACGGATCCTACTGGGAGGTCGCCGAAGCCGTTCCGGGCGGGCCGACAGGCGCGCTCCTCTCCAAGAAGGCGCGACAGCATCGAATGTACGTCCTGGCAGGCGTAATCGAGCGGCGGGGAGACTACCTGTTCAATACGGCCGTCCTCTTCGACCGCGAGGGCCGGTTCCTGGGGCAGTACGACAAGACGCACCCCACGTTCGGCGAACTGCAGCAGGGCTTCTCCTGCGGCAGCGCCTATCCTCTCTTCGATCTCGACTTCGGGCGCATCGCAATTCACATCTGCTACGACGAGTTTTTCCCTGAAGTGGCGCGCAGCTTCGCGCACCAGGGCGCCGAAATTCTGTTCCTGCCGGTCGCCGGCGGCAAACCGATCACCTGGCGGACGCGCGCGCTCGACAATGGCCTCTACTTCGTCGCGGCTTCGATCACCCCGCCAAGCATGATCATCGGTTTGATCGGCGCGATTCTGGCGGAGACTGCGGACGATGGCATCGCGTTTGCCGACCTGAACCTGGACGTGCGCGCCGTCAACGGGTACGGCGACGCGACCCTCTCTTACGGTATGCCCTGCATCGCGCCACAGATGCGGAACCGCCTCGACGACACGCTCCTGGAGACGCTGTTCAATGCCATGCGCGCGGAGTAGGAACGTGCGTCTCAACCTTCTGATCATCCGCTGAAATAATTTCTGTTCTTTAGGAGGAATTTTCTACTTTCTCTCGAATATGCAAGGAGTCAGGCAGAAAGGAAGTTATCCTCTGCGGCTCAACATTCCATGCCAGTTCGGCGGTGCCATTAGAGTTACCGAAATAGAATGTCAAAGAGCATTAGGTGCAGTCCCCCTTGGCATGTCTTCTCTGGTAAAAGGCAGGCCGATGGGCAAATGTGGAAAAGCGGCTTAAAGAGCAGGCAGAAGCCTTGACAGGTTGGCATGTTTTGAGTATAATTGGTGTGTTGGAGGAGTTAACGACTCCTTTTCTAATGCGTGATCCCTGTTAGCTCAATGGTAGAGCGTTCGGCTGTTAACCGAAATGTTGATGGTTCGAGCCCATCACAGGGAGTATAGGCCATAAAATGGCCATGATCGAGAACCTACAGTCACAGGCTGTAGGTTCTTTTTTTGTCTCAGGAAAAGAGGTCTGTTTTATCCCCCGAATGGCGGATTGTGGCCTGCTTTACGGCATTTGGCTTGACAGTCGAGAAAGACGAGCGGTACAGTATCGTTAATTGGACATGTATATCCAATTAACGTTCCGGCGGGAATTCCTGGATTCCTGGAACAGAGAAGAGAGTCTAATGAACGCCGAACTATTGCAGCAAACGGTGGGAGGTCTGGTCGCGGAGCGCCCGTCTCGCGCCCGTCTGTTTGAACACTGGGGGATCGACTACTGCTGTGGAGGCAAACAACGGCTGGAAGCGGCCTGTGTGGGCAAGTCGGGCGCCCTCGACGCCATCCTGCGTGATCTCCAGGCCGAAGGCACGGAAGAACGCGGTGACCGCAGGGACTGGAGGACGGCGCGGCTTTCCGAACTCATCGCAGACATCCTCACGACCCATCATGCCTATCTGCGCGAAGCGCTCCCGCGCCTGAGCTTCCTGACTCAAAAGGTCCGCGATGTCCATGCACAGCGACATCCGGAACTGGTCGAACTCGCCACTATTTTCGCGGGGTTTCGGGCCGAAATGGAGTCGCATACGCAAGAGGAAGAGAAGGTGTTCTTTCCCTACATTGATCGTCTGGAACGGGTAGAGACGCTGCCTGCCTCCCCTTCTGCCGCAATAGGCAGTTCGATCCGCGTGTTGGAAAAGGAACACGAGGCGGCAGGAGCGGCGCTGGAGACCATGCGTCGCCTGACCAACGGATTCACACTTCCCGAAGGCGGCTGCGCCACTTACCGCGTGATGCTCGATGGGCTTGCCGAGTTGGAAGCCGATACGCACCGGCACGTGCATAAAGAGAACAGTATCCTGTTTCCCAGAGCGGAGGCGCGCGAAGCAGAACTGTCCACAGCCTGCCCCGCACAGAAGCGCGGAAATTGATACGGGTATCGCACCCCCACGGCCGCTCCTCAAGGAGATCAAGGAGCGGCCTGGATTTGGCAATCGAAATGGGGTGAAATGCAGCCGGTTTGAAGCACAACCCGCCATTTAGGGGATGCGGTGCGGGACCATTGAAGGTTATAATAAGGAGGAAAATGGGGTATATCTAAGGTTATAGAACAAGGGCTGCCTTTAAGCAGTCTGATATCTTTTCCGCAGGCATCCCGGCAGGATGAAACCTGGAGCCGTCAGCGCCATAAAGAGGTGACGCGTTGGAGAATGTCTTTATCATCGATCCCGCTCGCTGCATCGGTTGTCAGGCGTGTGTGCATGCGTGTGGCGAGTGTGACACGCATCGTGGTGTCTCTCTGATCCATCTGGAATATATCAACCGCGCGGAAACCGTGCAGACTACCCCGCAGGTCTGCATGCACTGTGAAAATCCGACATGCGCCCAGGTCTGCCCGGCAGATGCGATCAAGCAGATGCCCGACGGCGTTGTGCAGTCCTCCCTCAAGCCGCGCTGCATCGGCTGCCAGAACTGTGTGCTTGCCTGCCCCTTCGGAGTCCCCAAGTACCTCGCCGAGCCCGATCAGATGATGAAGTGCGATATGTGTTACGACCGCACTTCCGTTGGGAAACGGCCCATGTGCGCGACCGTCTGCCCGTCTGAGGCCCTCTATTTTGGGTCGCCGGAGGAGTTCAAAAAGCGTCGGCGCGGCACACCGGTCAACACCTGGAAGTTCGGCAGGCAGACCGTCCGTACCAACGTCTACATGGTGATGCCGGAGAGCGCGGATGCCGCCGGAAGCAGCGCCAGGCCCCAGATAGATATTCGCCTGACGGACATTCGGACGACGGAGCGGAAGGAGAATGCGCTGTGAGCGACGAGATGACGCCGAAATGGCGCGAAGATTTCCCCATCGAATGGGGCGCGGACAACTACGTCACGCGCCGCGAGTTTACCAAATTTCTGGTGCTGATCTCTGGCGCGACCTTCCTGGGCAACGGCTACTTCGTCCTGCAGCACTATCGGCAGCACCTGGAAAAGTTCGCACGGCAGCCGATTGCACGGACAGATGAGCTGACGGCCGGTCAGGTTAAACTGTTTCGCTACCCGGATGCGGACTCACCCGCCCTCCTCATCCGTCTCGCGAGTGGAGAGCATGTCGCCTATCTGCAGCGCTGTACGCATCTCAGTTGCCCCGTCCATTTCGCCGCCAATACCAATCGCCTGGAGTGCCCCTGCCACAACGGGGCCTTCGATGCGACGACCGGGAACGTTCTGGAAGGCCCGCCGCCGCGACCGCTGCCGCGCATTCTGCTGAAGACCGAGGGCGAGCAGATTTTTGCCGTAGGAGTACAGGGCGCATGAGACGGATCGATCCCCGCCTGGCGAAACTGGAGCAGCGCACCCAGGGTATCCTGACCCTGATGGCGCTCATCCTCGCCGTTCTGCTGATCCAGCTCTGGCTGCTGAACATCGCGCTGGAGGAGTTTATGGCGGCGCATACCGCGCTGGCGCTGCCCACATTCGGCGCCTCCGGCGTCTGCTTCCTCCTGAACCTCTGGCTGCTCCACTACCTGGTCCACCTGGATCGCAGCGACAGATGAGGAACGCAAACACGTGACTGCTTTGATTCAACGCCTGACCGACAGGGCCTCCGCCGCGAACGAAAAGATGAATTCCAGTTACTTTTCGATGGTCATGGCGACCGGAATTGTGTCCACCGCGCTCTTTTTTCTCAAAATGCGCGACATCTCGCAATGGCTCTTCTGGATCAATCTGATCCTGTACCCCGTGCTGATTGCCGCTACCGTGTACCGCGCCCTCCGCTTCGGGGCGAAACTGTGGGCAGATCTGATCGGTGCGCCGACGATGTTTACGTTTTTTACCTTTGTGGCAGCGAGCGATGTGCTGGGTATTCAGTTCCTGTTGCGAGGCTATAGGGCGCCCGCGCTGACGCTCTGGATCGTTGCCTTCGTAGGCAGTATGGTTCTGGCATACTTCTGTTTCAGCACTCTGACATTCGTCAACACCCGGCCCCTGGCGGAAGCGGTGAACTCAAGCTGGCTGATCCTGATCGTCGGAATGCAGTCCGTCACGGTCCTTGGCGCACTGTTGGCTCCGGGTTTTGGTGGAAACACGGAGATGGTCCTCCTTTTGCTGTACGGACTCTGGGGGATCGGCGTGGCACTCTATAGCATCTTTATCACGCTGATTGTCTACCGCCTCTTCTTTGCCCATCTCGATCTGGGCGAGATGCTGCCACCCAACTGGATCATTCTGGGCGCTACCGCGATCAGCACGCTGGCAGGCGTCAATCTCCTGGCGGCCGCACCCTCCTCGCCGCTGCTCGCGTCGCTGGAGCCTATGCTGAGAGGCGTCTCTCTGCTTCTCCTGGCCTGGAGCAGTTGGTGGGTGCCGATGCTTGTCATCTATGGGATATGGCGTCATCTGATATGTAGAGTTCCGGTGACCTATCATCCGGCCTACTGGAGCCTGGTCTTTCCTCTGGGAATGTACTCTGTGGCCACCTACCGGGTGTCCGTCGTCATGCATATTGCGCCGCTGCAGCAGATTTCAGCCGTCTTTGCCTGGCTAGCGCTGACGGCCTGGGCGATCACCATGTTTGGCCTGGTCCGCTCGCTTGTGCGCGGGATAGGGCAGTCGTGGACGCTCCCGGCGGCGTTGGGAGATGTCAAGAAAGGGTTAGGCCGTCCTGATGCACCCCCTGGATCGTAAAGCCATCCTCAATGGAATCATCGCCTCGTTGTTACTGGTCCTGGGCATCTACTTCGGCTCCGGCAGGCTTCGGTACTTCGATCCTGCCTTGATCGCCTATACCAGCGCGACCGTTTTTGCGACCTTCGGGATCGTCTACCGCTATTCGATCTGGCTGCAAAAGCCGCCGACCCGGCTCTACTGGCGGCGTGGCTGGCAGCTTTTCCTGCGGCCCGCCCACCTGCCGAAAAACCTGCAGCACCTGATGAAGATGTTCGTCACCAATTTCGTGCTGCAGCTCTTCATTGCGCGGCGCAGCCATCTGCGTTGGGCGGCGCACTTCTTGATGTCGTGGGGCTGCCTCATCGCGTTCGCGGTGACGTTCCCACTGGTCTTCGGCTGGATCCACTTCGAAGCCTCTCCAAGCGATCCCGCCATGTATCAGGCGATGGTCTTCGGGATTCCGGCAGGCGTCTTCCCGGCGGACTCGCTGGTCGGCTGGGTCACCTTCCATATTCTGGACTTCTGCGCCATCGCCATCATCGTCGGCATGGCGCTGGTGTTTCGGCGTCGTATGTACGACAAGGGCGCGATGACCCTGCAGTCGTTCTCGATGGACTTCCTGCCGCTTATCCTGCTCGTTGCGGTCTGTATCACTGGGCTGATGATGACGGCCAGCGCCACCTGGATGCGCGGTCACTCCTACAGTTTCATCTCCCTGCTCCATGCCTACAGCGTCATCCTGCTGCTGCTCTATCTGCCGTTCGGCAAGTTCTTCCATATCTTCCAGCGTCCCGCCAATCTGGGAGTGCAGTACTACAAGGAGGAGGGCGCGGAGACGGCGCAGGCGCCGTGCGGGCGGTGCGGGGAGACGTTCGCCTCCCTGCTGCAGGTTACCGATCTGAAACAGGTGCTCGGTGAACTGGGAATGGACTATACCTACGAAGACGGAACGCATTATCAGGACATCTGCCCGACCTGCCGGCGTAAAATGCTCGCCGTCAATCAGTTGGAAGCCATCGGCGGTCCAGGCTTTTTATAGGTCGCAGTGGGAAGCGGGACGTCGATAGGATGGTTCTCGATTTCCCGACAGGTTCGTGCAAGGCGGAGCCGGTTTCAGCCGCCTGCCTCCCAAGAGTAGAAAGGTCGTGGGAACTATGGCGAAACCGCCGTTGTCCGTAAAGGAACTGATTCGGGAGTACGGCCCGACCCTGAACTATACGCCGCCCGGCGGCTGGCAGTATCAGGGGGAGCCGGATAAGCTCGTCGCGACCCACTGCTGCTTCTGCGGGCAGCAGTGCGGCATCAACCTCAAAGTCAAGAACAACAAGGTCATCGGCTTCGAGCCGCGCGAAGATTTCCCCTTCAACCAGGGCAAACTCTGCCCCAAGGGCATCAAGCGCTATCTCCAGAACGAGCATCCTGACCGTCTGCTGCACCCATTGAAGCGCACGGACGCCGGTTTCAAGCCGATCTCCTGGGACGAAGCGCTCGATACGACCGTCTCGGAGATCAAGCGCATCCAGCAGCAGTTCGGTAAAGACGCGTTCGCTATGCTCTCCGGCGTCTCCCTCACGAATGAGAAATCGTATCTGGCGGGCAAGTTCGCCCGTGTCGCCCTGCAGACGAAACATCTGGACTATAACGGCCGCCTCTGCATGGTTTCGGCCGGCGCAGGCAACAAGAAGGCGTTCGGGATAGACCGCGCGGCGAACTCCTGGGACGATATTCCCCTGGCCGATGTCATCCTCGTGACCGGGGCGAACGTGGCGGAGTGCGCGCCCATCACGACCGACTACATCTGGCGGGCGCGGGATCGGGGCGCGAAGCTCATCATGATCGATCCCCGCATGACGCCCATGGCCCGCACCGCCGACCTTTATATTCCCGTTCGTCCCGGCGGCGACTCCGCGCTTATGAACGGCATTCTGCACGTCGTCATCGCCCGTGGGTGGATCGACCAGGAGTTTATCGACAACTGCACGAGCGGCTTTGAAGAGGTCAAAAAGGCGGTCGAGAAATACACCCCGGAGTTCGCGGGCGAACTCTCCGGCGTAGATCCGGCCCTCATCGTCCGGGCGGCCGAGATGTGGGGACCGGCGAAGACCAGTTTTCTGCTCCACGCGCGCGGCATCGAACACCACACGAAAGGTGTCGAGAACGTCTTGTCGTGCATCAATCTGGTGCTGGCGACCGGGCGCCTCGGCAGGCCGGGATGCGGTTATGCCACCATCACCGGGCAGGGCAACGGTCAGGGCGGCCGCGAGCACGGGCACAAGTGCGATCAGTTGCCCGGCAATCGCGACATCGAGAATATGGAGCATCGTCGCTATATCGCCGAAGTCTGGAAGATCGCCGAGTCGGAGATGCCGCACAAGGGCGCGACCGCCCAGGAGATCATCCAGTTGATGCATGCCGGGGAGATCAAGGGCCTGCTGTCGCTCTGCTTCAACCCCGTCGTCTCTCTTCCGGACGCCGATTTCACCAAGGAGGCGTTCAACCGTCTCGAACACTACACGATCATCGACTTCTTTATGAGTGAGACAGCCCGTCACGCCGATATTGTCCTGCCGGGCTCCCTGCACGAAGAGGACGAAGGCACCTCTACGAGCGCGGAGGGGCGTGTCATTCGCATCCGCAAAGCCGTAGACCCGCCGGGGGAGGCGCGGGTAGACTGGCACATCCTGCTCGACATCGCGAACCGTCTGGGCCGCGGGCAGTACTTCCCCTACAAGACCGCCGAGGATATGTTCAACGAGTTGCGAGTGGCTTCCAAAGGCGGGACGGCGGACTACTACGGCATCACCTACGACAAGATCGAGCGCACACAGGGGGTCTTCTGGCCTTGTCCAGATCTGGATCATCCCGGCACCCCGCGCCTCTTTGAAGACCGTAAGTTCTTCACTCCGGACAAAAAAGCGCATTTCAACGCCGTCGAATTTCGTCCGCCTGCCGAGGTGCCGGATGAGGAGTATCCCGTCGTCCTCACGACGGGCCGCGTCGTCAGCCAGTATCTGAGCGGCACCCAGACCCGGCGCATCGGCAGCCTGGTGGACCAGTACCCCGAGCCACTCGTGGAGATCCACCCGAAGCTAGCGGAGCCACTGGGCCTCGTTCCCGGCGACTGGGTGAAGGTGGAAACCCGCCGGGGGCAGGTGACGCTGAAAGCGAGCATCGTGGCGACAATTCGCGAGGATACGGTGTTCATTCCCTACCATTGGGGCGACGAGAAATCGGCCAATCTGCTGACGAACCCGGCGCTCGATCCTGTCTCCAAAATCCCGGAGTACAAAGCCTGCGCCTGCCGCCTCTCCAAAGCGGACCCCGTGCTTCCCACGGCGCAATAGCGAGGCGTCAAATTTGGGGGCGAAGTGCTAACTTTGTGCCGTGGAGTTCGTCTATAGAGTAAGCCTGACCTTCGGCTAATTCGTCTCTCCGCCCTGCTGAAGGGAGCACTCCATGCTTGCCCGACACGAACTTCACGTCAACGGGAGCGTTCATCCCGTTGAAGCCGCTCCGGAGCGCAGTCTGCTCAGCGTCCTGCGCGACGATCTCGACCTGACCGGCGCGCACTACGGTTGCGGCGAAGGCCAGTGCGGCGCCTGCACCGTCCTGATCGACGGACAGCCCACCCGATCCTGCATCACCCCCATCGGTTCCGTCGCCAAGAAGCAGGTGCTGACCATCGAAGGCCTCGAACACGGGGGCAGCCTCCATCCGGTGCAGCAGGCGTTCCTCGATGCCGACGCTCTCCAGTGCGGCTACTGCACCTCCGGCATGATCCTGTCCGCCGTCGGCCTGCTGCGCAAAACGCCCCATCCGACCGATCAGGACATCATTCGCGGTATGAACGGCAACGTCTGCCGCTGCGGCACCTACCGCCGCATTGTGCACGCCGTGCGAGCGGCCGCCGAGGCCCAGCCGAAGGAGGCAAAGCGATGAGCCGCCGACCGCTACTACTGCCGGAACCGGAGCCGCAGGAGGCAGTGGCTCTGTCCGCCGCCGGTCGCCCGAGTCCGAATGCGCCTTCGCTTCTGTCTCGCCGAGAGCTGTTGCGTACGGTGGGCGCGGGCCTTCTGCTGCTGGTCGCCCTGCCCGATGCAGAGGCCCAGGAGTCCGGCGGCGGCAGTCGCCGACAGGGGCCGTCCACTCCGCAGACCATTGGAGCCTGGCTGCACATTGCGGCCAATGGCGAGGTGACGGTCTATAGCGGTAAGGTCGAGGTCGGGCAGAACGCCCGCACCTCCCTGGCGCAGGCTGTGGCCGAGGAGCTGCGCGTACCTTTTGGCTCCGTGCAGATGGTGCTGGGAGATACCGACCTCACGCCCTACGATATGGGCACCTTCGGCAGTCGAACCACGCCGACCATGATCCCCCAGTTACGCAAAGCCGCCGCCGCCGCGCGCGAGACGCTTCTCGATCTTGCCGCCGCCCAGTGGCAGGTCGACCGCAGCGCCCTCACGGCCAGAGGAGGCAAGATCCATCATGTCGCCACGAATCGCACCGTCACGTATGGGGAGCTGGTCAAAGGCCAGAAGCTGACGCAGACGATCCCTGCCGACATCGCGCTGACTCCGACTGCCGAGTGGAAGGTGATGGGAGTATCCACGCCCAAAGCGGACGGCCGCGCCTTCGTCACCGGCCGCCACCAGTATACGACCGACGTCAAACGTGCCGGAATGCTGTACGGCAAGATCCTGCGCCCTGCGGCCTTTCATGCCACGCTGAACTCCCTCGACGCGCAGGCCGCGAAAGCGATGCCCGGCGTCACCGTCGTGCAGGAGGGCGACTTCGTGGGCATCACGGCGCCCTCGATGCACGAAGCGGTCGCCGCGCTGGAGGCGCTCAAAGCCGACTGGCAGACCGTTGCCCAGCCGTCCGGTCAGACTCTCTACGAGCAGCTACGACCGGGCGCGAAGGCAGGGAAAACGGGAGAGGCGAAGGCGTCCGATCCTGCTGCGACCGGTTCCACCATAGCGGCGACGTACACGGTCGCCTATATCGCGCACACCCCGCTCGAACCGCGCGCGGCGGTCGCGGAGTGGAAGGATGATCGTCTCACGGTCTGGACCGGCACTCAGCGTCCCTTCGGTGTGCGCAGCGACCTGGCGACAGCGCTCAAAGTGCCGGAAAGCAGTGTGCGCGTGATCGTTCCGGATACTGGGTCGGGCTATGGCGGCAAGCATACCGGCGAGGTCGCCATCGAAGCGGCGCGGCTCGCCCGTGCGGCGGGCAAACCCGTCAAACTGGTCTGGACGCGGGAAGAGGAGTTCACCTGGGCCTACTTCCGGCCGGCAGGGGTCATCGACGTCAAGGCAACGGCGCAGGCCGATGGAACCCTGACGCACTGGGAGTTCGACAACTACAATTCCGGGCCGTCCGGCATTCGCGCCCCTTACGCCGTTCCCGATCAGCGCGCCGATTTCCATCGGACTCAGGCGCCGCTGCGCGAAGGCTCCTATCGTGGTCTGGCCGCCACCGCCAACCACTTCGCGCGCGAATCGCATATCGACGACCTGGCCCATGCCGTCAAGCTCGATCCGCTCGCCTTTCGCCTCAAGAATCTCGAAGATCCGCGTTTGCGCGCCGTGCTGGAAGCGGCTGCAACGCACTTTGGCTGGGACAAGCGGCGCGCTGCCCCTGGGCGTGGCTATGGTCTGGCCTGTGGCACGGAAAAGGGAAGCTATGTCGCCGGCTGTGTGGAGGTTATGGTCGAGAGAGTTACCGGCAAAGTGCAGGTGACACGGATCGTCGCGGCTTTCGAGTGCGGCGCGATCGTCAACCCGCTGCATCTGCAAAATCAGGTGGAGGGTTCGCTCGTGATGGGCATGGGGGGTGCGCTGTTCGAGGCCATTCAGTTCGAGCAGGGCAAAATTCTCAATCCGCACCTGGCCGCCTACCGCGTCCCGCGTTTCGCCGACGTGCCGCCCATCGAGATCGTGCTCGTGGATCGCAAAGACCTGCCCTCACAGGGGGCAGGGGAGACGCCCATCGTCGTCATCGCGCCCGCCATCCGCAACGCCCTCTTCAATGCGACCGGCCAGCCGCTGTATACCCTGCCCCTGGCGCCCAACGGCCTCAAAGCCTGATCGACCAGCCTGCCAGGGCAGAGTTTTTCTCAGACATTTGACGGACACTATCCCACCATGAGGAGATATAATGAGCCACGTTGACATCGTTCGCTGGGACATCGTGACCATCGGCAACATCTCTCGAAACCGGTACTGGGGCGAGCGAGACGAACAGGCGTATCGATCCGCAATCTGCACCTGTACGCTGGTGACCGGCGATGGCTTCCGACTGCTGGTAGACCCCTCTTTACAGGATGAAGCGCAGATGCGCGCGGAGTTGGATCGGCGCACCGGGTGCAAGCTGGAAGAGATAGATGCGGTCTTCATGACCCATGAACATGGCGATCATCACTTCGGCCTGAAGCACTTTCCGCACGCAAAATGGTGGGCCGCTCCTCCTGTCGCCGACATCCTGAATCGTTCCGGACAGTATGACAGGGCGGTCGAAGCGCAGACCGGTCTGCTCTACGACGCTGTAGAGATCCTCCCTACTCCGGGACACAGTCTCAGCCATCACAGCCTGCGCTTCGACTGCGAGGGGCGCTCCGTCGTGATCGCCGCCGATGCCGCGATGAACCGTGACTTCTGGAACGACCGGCGTGGCTACTTCAACTCCGCAGATTTCGAGCTCGCCACCCGCTCCATAGAAGCCCTCGCACAGATCGCCGATATCGTGATTCCCGGACACGACAACTACTTTTTGGCCGCCCGCTAGGTGCCACGGAACAGAGACGAGGAAACATGCTGCCAACGAACCGATTCGGTAAAACTAATCTGCAAGTGACGCGCCTGGGCCTGGGCGGTTTTCCGTTCGGCGGCGTGAACGAAGCGTCGGGATGGAACCCTTTCACGCCCGAGGGACGCGCGATGGCGCTGACAACGATCCGAACGGCCGTGGAGTGTGGGATCGACTACTTCGATACCGCGCCCGGCTACGGAGACGGGAACTCCGAGAGCATCTTTGGCGAGGCCCTGGAAGGCGTTCAGGCGGCCTACACGCTGGCGACCAAATGCCCCTGGCAGGGAGTCGGCGCGACGGAGGTGCGTGCCAGTGTGGAGGCTTCGCTGCGGCGACTGCGGCGCGACACCGTCGATATCGTCCAGTTCCACGGCGGCATGTTTACGGAGGCCGATACACGCCACATTCTGGAGAATGGCCCGCTGGAGGCGCTGACCAATCTTCGGGACGAGGGCAAAGTGCGCTTTGTGGGCTTCACCTGCGAGGAGCCCTTCACTGCCTTGCCGCTGATGGCCTCCGGCCTTTTCGATGTGGTGCAGTTGCGCTATAACCTTCTCAATCATCAGGCGGCGGAACAGGCGCTGCCGAAAGCGAAAGAGGGGGATCTGGGCGTGGCGATCATGCGTCCGATGACCAGCGGTATTCTGCAGCGTATACTTCGCGACCTGGCGCCCGCATGGCTGGCGGCGCAGGATCCCTACGAGGTCTGCCTGCGCTTCGTGCTATCCGATCCCCGTGTACATACCGCGCTGGTGGGCGCGCGCTGGCCGGAGGAGATCACCCGAAACGTGCGTCTGGCAGAGGAGTTCAAGCCGGACTTCGACCTGTCCGCGATTCCTCTGCGCACCGCTGGAATCTACAAAGAGGCGGACGAGCAGGCCACAAAAGCCCATTCGGAAAGAGGAGTCAGGGAACCATGACCACATTTTTGTCGGAACGTGAGGCGCGCCCGACGCGCGAGCGCCGTGTCGGGATCATCGACTGCGATGTGCATCCCGGCCCGAGGAGCGTGGCGGAGATCAAGGCGCATATGCCGATGCCGTTTCGGGACCGCTGGAACGGGGGCGGGCGCGGCTTCTTCGGCAATCCTGTGCATGGCGCGCGACTGGATTCGAACCCGCCGGGCGGGGGAGGGGCGGGAAGCGACCCGGACTTCCTGCGCACACAACTCGTGGAGGAGCACGGCATGGCCCATGCCATCTTACTGCCGCGCTCCTTCTGTAATCTGCACCCCGATCCCGATTTCGGCACGGCCATTGCTGCGGCCTTCAACGACTGGCTGGCGGAGACCTGGCTGGACAAATACAATGCGGATGGCGTGTTCAAAGGCTCGATCACCGTGGCTCATCAGGACCCTCACGCGGCCGCACGGGAGATCGAGCGCTGGGCGGGCCACCCGCACTTCGTGCAGGTCATGACGGACTCGGGCGCACGCGCTCCCTTCGGCCAGCGCCAGTACCATCCGATCTACGAAGCCTGCGCGAAACACGATCTGCCGTTCGCGATCCATCCCGGTACAGACGGGATGGGGATCAATGTGCAGCCCTCGCCCGGCTTTCCGACGCACTATATCGAGTGGCACACCTGTCTCTCGTTGGCCTTCCAGGCGCATCTGGTCTCTCTGCTCACCGAAGGCGTCTTCGAAAAGTTTCCGAAGTTCCGCGTGGTGCTGACGGAAGGGGGCACCGCGTGGATTCCCGGCTTGATGTGGCGGCTGGATGCGGAGTGGAAAGCGCTGCGCACGGAGGTTCCCTGGGTGAAGCGGCCCCCGTCTGCCTACCTGCGAGATCATGTTCGCTTTACCACACAGCCACTGGAACGGCCCGAGGATGACAGACATTTCCTGCAGATGCTGGAGATGATGGATGCCGAAAATCTGCTGATGTTTTCGTCCGACTATCCACACTGGGATTTCGATTCGCCGTCGCACGCCTTTCCGAAGCTGCCGGAAGCCCTGCATCATCGCATCTTCGAAGCCAATGCACGTGAGTGGTACGGACTATAAGGGAGCCGGGACAGATGGCAAAATATGTGGTGGGCTCGACGGCGGAGATCGGGCCCGGACAGCGCAAGATCGTCGCGGTGAACGGGATCTCCATAGGCGTGTTCAATGTGAACGGCGTCTACTACGCGCTGCGGAACCGCTGCCCGCATCAGGGCGCTCCGCTCTGCTTGGGAAGCGTGAAGGGAACGGCCCTGCCGTCGCAGCCCGGCGAATATATCTGGGCCCGCGAAGGCGAGATACTCCGCTGCCCCTGGCACGGCTGGGAGTTCGATGTGACCACAGGGCGCTCGGTCTGCAGCCCCCAGAAGGTACGCGTGCGTGCCTACGAGGTGACCGTCGATCCTCTCGAAAGCGCCGAAACGGAGGCAGTCGTCGAGACATTCCCGGTCACCGTTCAGTCCGGCAACGTTGTCCTGCATCTTCCCTCTTGAACCTCCTTCCTCTGACTGCATCAAATCACGGATACTCAGGCGAAAACACCGTGCCGTGGTAATATCTATCCCTGTACACAAAAAGACGGCTCTTTTCGGATGACAGGAGAAGGTCCGGCTCCATAGAGTCCTGACCACGTTTACGGCGAGGGGGTTCACGATGCGTCAACGCAGAGGGGGTGAGGAGGGTCCGCAGTTCGTCGGGCGCGGAGAGGGCGCGCCGCCGCCCAAGGCAGGACCGGAAGAAGTGGCTCCGCTGTCGTTACGGGAGCAGTGGAAGCGATCTCGGGAGAATGTGCGCGTGATCCTCTCGGGGCTGCCGCGCGCGTTCGGGCTGGTCTGGGGAGCGCATCGGGGCTTCACGGTCGGGTTGGCGTTGATGGCAGTTATTGGGGGCGCTATCCCCACCGCTACCGCCTGGGTCACCAAGCTGCTGATCGATGCGGTGGTCGCCGCCACGAGCGTCGGAGGGCGCACGGCGGAGGTCCATTGGGTCATGGTCCTGGTCGGTACGCAGTTGGCGCTGCTGCTGGCGAGTGCGCTGCTGCAGGTGACACAGAGTATCGTGCAGCAGGGTCTGCAGGAGCTGACCGGCATCCGCGTCCAGCTCACGATCATGGAGCATGCGAACCGGCTCGACCTCGCCTTCTTCGAAGATCCCAAGTTTTACGACACCCTCCAGCAGGCGCAGAGCGAGGCGTCGTACCGCCCTATCGGCATGGTGCAGCAACTCCTGAGCCTGGTGCGCTCGCTGATCACCTTCCTCTCGATGATCGTGCTGATGGCTCGGCTCGGGCCGGGTGTCGCCGCCATGGCGCTGGTGGCTCCGATCCCCAGCTTCATCGCGAGCACACGTTACGGCTGGCGCGGCTTCATGCAGGCTCGCCGACAGTCACCGGACCGCCGCCGTATGGGCTACTTCCTCGACCTGCTGACCAAAGACACCTACAACAAGGAGATCAAGCTCTTCGGACTGGGCCGTCATTTTCTGAAGCGCTGGAAAGAGATCGCGGATCGCTTCTACCGCGAGAATCAGGCGCTGTTCACCCGCCGCGCCCTGATGGGCTTCCTCTGGGGAAACCTCACGACCCTGGTGACCAGCAGCACGTTTCTCTATGTCGCTCTGCAGGCGATCTCGCGCCGCCTGACGCTTGGGGATCTGACCCTCTACACGCAGGCCGTGAGCAGCGTACAGTCCAGCTTTCAGAGCATCCTCGGCAGCTTCTCCTCGCTCTACGAGGGCGGGCTCTATCTCAACAACCTCTTCTCTTACCTCGACTATGAGCCCAGGATCCGCAATCGACCCGACGCCCTCGCGCTTCCGCCCGTCCTCGAATCGGGCATCGAGTTCCGCAACGTCAGCTTTACCTACCCGAATAAGAGCGCGCCTGCCCTGAACGATGTCAGCTTTACCCTTGCTCTGGACGAGACGATCGCGCTGGTAGGGCGCAACGGAGCGGGTAAGACGACGATCGTCAAGCTGCTCACGCGCCTCTACGACCCCGGCGAGGGCGTGATCTTCCTGAACGGCCGCGACATTCGCGAGTACGACCTGGAGTCGCTGCGGCTGGCGGTCGGCGTGATCTTTCAGGACTACGTGACCTACTTCTTCAGCGCGGCGGAGAATATCGGGGTGGGGCGGATCCGCGATGTCGAGGATCGCGTGCGGATAGAGGAGGCGGCGGACAAGAGCGGAGCGGCGGAGATGATCGCGCGGCTGCCGAGCGGCTACGACACCACGCTCGGCCGCTGGTTCGACGAGGGCGTCCAGCTCTCCGGGGGCGAGTGGCAGAAGGTGGCGCTGGCCCGCGCCTTCATGCGGGATGCGGAGGTGCTGATCCTCGACGAGCCGACCGCCAGCCTGGATGCACGCGCCGAAGCCGAGATCTTCGCGCAGATGCAGCAACTGACCACCGGGAAGATGGCGCTCTTCATCAGCCACCGCTTCGGAACCGTCCGACTCGCGGATCGAATCCTCGTGCTGGAGGACGGCAGTATCAAGGAGAACGGCACCCACGAGGAGCTACTCGCCCTGGGCGGCACCTACGCCGAACTCTTCGATCTCCAGGCCGCCGCCTACCGGTGAGCCGCACGGGCAGATGTGCCTGTGCCTCCGTACACGCGGTACACACAGGCGCCTCTGCCCTCTTCCCTGCAACGCCCTGGTCTATGCCGATTATCCGAGAGGAGCAGGCAGAAACCCGATCCGATTCGCCCAACCGTTGTTCTGTTCACGGTCCCAGTAGTAGATCAGTGCGCGAATCAGCCGTCCGAAATCGTTGGTAGCTATCGTACGGTTGTCCACAAAGAGCACACCGCCATGAGCGATGCCCGAGATTCCCCATTCCCGTAGAACCGGCGGAATAGTCTGGCGGTCGTAGGTGACCAGCGTGAGACTCTCGGCTGCAGCCGCCTGCAGAATAATCGGATCGGCGGCCCCTATAAACGCGCCGTTGCGCCACTCATAAAGGCTCCGAATCGGAATCTCCGGCCGTTTTGCCCGCACCTGTTCGGCGATCTCCACGGAGATATGCTGGTCCAGCAACAGCGACAACACTACGCGGCGCTCTCGCCATCCAACACCGACGGCGGTACCGCGATGCCTTCCAACTGCGGCAGAAGGCGCTTGAGTTTGTCGAATGTCATGGCGTCGTTGTCGGCAATCACCGAATCGATCTCGTGCGGATAGGCTTCATAGTAATGAAAAGCCGCTTTCACCCGAGGGATCGGAAATCGGAAATAGGCCGCCGTCCTGTCCGCGTCCATGTCGTGGTCTTTTGCGACCATAATGAACTGCCAGACCGGAAGCGCGCCTTTGAGGCAGGCATGGCGCTCGCCATTGAAGCTGCGAAACTCGATGTCGGCGAACTCTTCCTGTCGCAGCCACTCTTCGAGAGAGCGTGCGGCAGTTTCGTTGACGGTTCTTCCGGTTCGCCGCGCATTCATCTTCAGGCGTTCCGCCGTCGCATCCGGCAGGCGCAAACTGACGACCTGAGACATAGGATTCTCTCCTCCTCTACCCGCACTACATTGTAAGGATTGTACACGATGTAGCAGAGGCTGTCAAGGATGGAAGCCTAACATTGGGATCAAGAGGCCCATTCGCTTTTGGTGGGACGTTGACCATAGCGGCTAAAAGAAACCTATGCAAAATCACCACAGTGTGGGTAATATATACCCATGTACCGACGAAATGTAGCCGAGCAAATGCGGGATGCACTGGCCGACACTCCTGTCGTGCTTCTGGGTGGTGCCCGCCAGACCGGGAAAACAACTCTTGTACGCGCGCAGGAAATAACATCGAATTCTGCCACCTATGCTACGCTCGATGATCTCGATGTCCTTTCGGCGGCTATTTCGGATCCGACGGGATTTATCGCAAGCTTGAGTGCTTCGGGTGAACCGGTCATTCTGGACGAAGTACAGCGCGTGCCCGGACTATTTCCTGTGATCAAAGCCAGCGTGGATCGAGACAGGCGGCCCGGACGCTTTTTGCTGACTGGATCGACCAATGTTCTCTTGCTTCCCAGGCTCTCTGAATCTCTGGCTGGCCGTATGGAGATTCTGACCCTGTGGCCTCTCGCGCAAGCGGAGATCGAAGGGGTAAGTGTGAGTTTTGTCGACAGACTGTTTGCTTTCGCCTCGCCTCTGAACGCCTTTGCCTCCGCGCCTGTGACATCACGCGAAGATATTATAGGACGTGTTGTGCGGGGAGGCTACCCCGAACCGATGACTCGTCCCGCGAGAAGGCGACAGAACTGGTTTGAATCGTATATCGCAACCATTCTGCAGCGGGATGTCAGAGATCTGGCTAACATTGAAGGCCTTACTCAGATGCCGCGCCTCCTGGCACTGCTTGCGGCTCGGACCGCTTCGCTCCTGAACGCTGCAGACATTTCTCGCACCGCCAACGTGCCTTACTCCACGCTCACGCGCTACCTGACTCTGCTCGAAACCACCTATCTTGTCCGCACGGTGCCAGCGTGGAGTGGAAACCTGACGACCCGTCTTATTAAATCGCCGAAAATCGTATTGACGGATACCGGGCTTGCAGCGCATCTGCTCGGTGTCTCGGAAGCGAGACTCTTGCAGGAACCGACGCATCTGGGCGGCCTTCTCGAAAATTTTGTGGTCATGGAGGTGCTAAAAGACATCGGCTGGAGCGAAACACGCCCAACGCTCTACCATTGGCATACCGCCAACCGAGAAGAAGTAGATCTGCTGCTGGAAAAGCGCGATGGCACCCTGGTCGGCATAGAAGTGAAAGCGTCCAGCACGGTAGGGGCAGAGGACTTCAAGGGCCTGCGCGCGTTGGAAGCGCTGACAGCGGAGCGCTTTGTGCGTGGCATCGTGCTCTATACAGGTGAGCGCGTGGTGCCGTTCGGAGCAAAGCTCTTCGCCGTGCCGCTCTCCGCGCTCTGGCAAGGCGCGGACCCTGCTTAGAGGGCGGTCACTTACCGCCGACTTGCGCTGCTCCGGCAACACGGACGCTTCGTACACAATGGTTGTTGACGCGTGAAGGGCAGGATCATCACTTGCCTGTTTTCGTGTATACTGATTTATCCTCTTCCTATCTCGACCGGTAGAAGCCCAATCGGGGCCAGCCTCGCCGGGGCGTTCAGTTATGTTGGAAGCAGTTTAAGTTTTCCAGAGTAGGGAGATCTGCCTTCATGGCGTTGCTCGTTACCGACTACCATGCGAAGTACTTCGCTCATGATCTGACTCGGCAAGCATCGCGGGAGGGACTCGAAAGGCTTTCAATGGCCTTATTCGATGCCAATGTAGATCTGAACCCCCACCAAATTGAAGCCGCTCTTTTTGCGCTGCGGTCGCCGGTCTCCAAGGGCGTCCTTCTTGCCGATGAAGTCGGTCTTGGCAAGACCATCGAAGCAAGCCTTGTTCTTTGTCAACTCTGGGCGGAGCGTAAGCGCAGGCTTCTCGTCATCTGTCCGGCCTCGATTCGCAAGCAGTGGGCGACAGAACTTGAAGAGAAGTTCAATCTGCCTTCGATCATTCTGGATGCTCGTGCCTACAACCAGGTGAAGAACGGTGGCGCCGCCAGTCCGTTCGAAGGCGGTAAGGTCGTCATCTGTTCGTACAATTTCGCCGCAAAAATGAAGGACGAGATTCGCGCGGTCGGTTGGAATCTGGTCGTTATCGACGAGGCGCATAAGCTGCGCAATGCCCACCAGCCAAGCAACAAAACAGGACAGGCTATTCGTCTCGCCGTTGAAGGGCCTAAGAAGATTCTCCTGACGGCGACCCCGCTCCAGAACTCCTTAATGGAGTTCTACGGCATGTCCTCCATCATCGACGAGTATATGTTCGGAGAGCCGTCCGTCTTTCGTGCGCTCTATGTCGGTGCGGATGCCGACCTGGACGATCTGAAGACGCGCCTCAAAGGGTTCTGCAAGCGGACGCTGCGGAAGGATGTGCTGGAATACGTCCAGTATACAAAGCGCCAGGCCGTCACTCGCCCGTTCCACCCTACCGATGAAGAGCATACTCTCTACGAGGCTATTTCAACCTTCCTCCAACGCGCGGAGACCTTCAGCATTCCCAAACGCCAGCGCGTACTTTTGACTCTCCGGTTGAGGAAGATCCTCGCCTCGTCCTCTCCGGCCATCGCGGGAACGCTGGAGATCATCAAACAGCGGCTCATGGACCTGAAGTCAGGTATGCCCGAGGGCGACATTGTCGACAAAATCATCGCCGGGGAGGATCTTGAGGACGACGACCTCTTTGAGGGCGCCATCGACGTCGAAGAGGAGAGTGAGAACGCTCCCGCCATCGACGTTGCAAAGCTCGACGCCGAGATACAAGAGCTGGATCACTACATTCGGTGGGCGCGGAGCATCGGAGTAGACTCCAAGTCTCGCACGCTTTTGAACGCGCTCGAAATCGGCTTCACGAAGATGCAGGAGAACGGCGCTGCACGAAAGGCGCTCATCTTCACGGAGTCGCGGCGCACCCAGTCCTACCTTCGCAACTTCCTCGATGCCAATGGGTACGCGGGCAAAGTCGTTCGCTTCAACGGCTCGAATAACGACGAGGAGGCTCGGAAGCTTACCGATCGCTGGGTCGCTGCCAATAAAGGCTCCGGCAAAGTCACAGGCTCGCGAGATGTCGATGCGCGCTCCGCTATCATCGAGGAGTTCAAGAATCACGCCGAGATCCTTATTGCTACGGAAGCGGCGGCCGAGGGCGTGAACCTTCAGTTTTGCAGCCTGGTCGTGAACTACGACCTGCCGTGGAACCCACAACGGATCGAGCAACGAATCGGGCGCTGTCATCGGTATGGGCAGAAGCACGACGTTGTGGTCATCAACTTCGTCAATGAGCGCAACGCTGCCGATCAGCGCACCTTTGAACTCCTGGAGGAGAAGTTTCAACTGTTCGATGGTGTTTTCGGCGCGTCCGATGAAGTCCTCGGAAGCATAGAATCCGGGGTCGATTTCGAAAAGCGGATTTACGACATCTATCAGTCCTGTCGAACAAACGCGCAGATCGAGGTCGCCTTTCGCGAATTGCGGCAACAACTCGATGCCAGCATCAAGGCCCGCATGGCCTCAACGCGACAGATGCTGTTGGAGTTTTTTGACGAAGAGATCCATCAGCGCCTGCGCCTGCAACTAGAAGGCGCGCAGCAGCAACTCGACCGATTTGGAAAGCAGTTCTGGTGGCTTACCGAGCATATCATCGGAGATGCCGCCGTGTTCGATGACGATGCGCTGGCTTTCGATCTCAACAGTCCGCCGATCTCGGACATCCCAACAGGAACCTACCATCTCATCTCGAAGAGCAAAGAGAATATCGATGGCGATTTCCTGTATCGGCTTTCTCATCCACTTGGAGAGCATGTGATCGACCGCGCGAAGGCGTGCCCGACCCCATTGGCAGAGGTGACCTTCGACGTCACAAGTCATCGTGGTCGCCTGAGTGTGGTCGAAGGCTTGCAAGGGCAGGCTGGCTGGATGACGCTCAATAAGCTTGTCATCGACGCGTTCGAGCGTGAAGAGTACATTTTGCTGTCTGGCTTTACCGATAGCGGTGCATCGGTAGATCAGGAAGTTCTGGAAAAGGTGTTCTTGTGCGGAGGCGCAGTCACCGCTCTGGTCGATGGCTCGGCGCTGCCCGAGCGACTGACCGCCGAATCAGCGCAGCATCAAAAGGCGACGATGCATCAATCCTTCGAAGCCAACAATCGCTTTATGAATGAGGAGCGTGAACGCCTGGAGAAGTGGGCGGATGACATGATCCTTGCGGCCGAAAAAGAGTTGAAAGACATTAAAGGTCAGCTCCGGGAGGCCAATCGGCAGGCGCGGCAGGCTCCCACCACGGAAGAACAGATCGCCTTTCAGAGCAAAATCCGCGACCTGGAGCAAAGGCAGCGCCGACAACGGCAACGGATATTTGAGATCGAAGACGAAATCATCGAAAAGCGCAACCTGCTCATCGGCGCTCTTGAGAAACGCATGCAACAGAAAACCTATTCCGACAACCTTTTCACGATCCGCTGGAGGATCATCTAATGACGAACTACGATAAACTGCTTTCCAAACTGACCGAGATATTTCAACTCGACCAGGCGGATCTCGACTTCGGCATCTACCGAATTATGAACTCAAAGCGAGATGAGATCGTCCGCTTCCTCGAACGCGACCTGCTGCCACAGGTCAAACAAGTGCTGCACGCCGCCCAGGGCGATATCGGCAGCGCCGGACTGCACGAACTCGAAACTCTGGAGAATCAGATTCGGAATGCGGGCATGAATCCCGACGACAGCCCCAAAGTCCGTGAACTCCGCGCGAACTATGCAGGTGCGGGCGATCTGGGCGCGCTGGAGCAGGAAGTCTTCAACCACCTTTACAACTTCTTCCGCCGCTACTACGACGAAGGGGACTTTCTCAGCCTGCGCCGTTATAAAGAGGGCGTCTATGCTATCCCCTATGAAGGCGAGGAAGTCAAACTCCACTGGGCGAACGCCGACCAGTACTACATCAAGACTGCCGAACACTTCCGCGACTACACATTCAAAGCAGGCGGCGAAAAACGCGTTCACTTCAAACTGGCCGACGCTCAGACGGAGCGAGACAACAATAAGGAGACGGAGAAACGCGTCTTCATCCTGGTCGAAGCGGACCCGATCATAGAGGAGAACGGCGAGCTATTCCTCCGCTTCGAATATCGCAACGATGCCTCCAAGCGCAAGCAGAAAGACCTGAACGGCGTGGCAGAAGAAGCGATCTTGTCCTTGGCTCCTGCTGAGTGGAAGGGACTGCTCAACGCGACGGCTCCGACCGCGAAAGAGCCTACCCGAACCGTCCTGGCTAAGCACCTAACAGACTATACCGCTCGAAATACCTTCGACTATTTCATCCACAAAGACCTTGGCGGCTTCCTGCGGCGGGAACTCGATTTCTACATCAAGAACGAGGTCATGCACCTCGATGACATCGAAGACGCCTCCGCTCCCAAGGTCGAACAGTATTTGGCGAAAGTGCGCGCAATTCGCCGGGTCGCCAGCAAAATTATCGAATTTCTGGCCCAACTTGAGGACTTCCAGAAACGTCTCTGGCTCAAGAAGAAGTTTGTCGTCGAAACGCAATACTTGGTCACTCTCAACTGTGTGCCAAAGTTGCTATATAACGACATTATGGCGAACGATGCCCAACGTTTAGAGTGGATAAACCTGTGTGCTATAGATGAAATAGAGCAGGATCTCGAACAGCCTGGATATACGATTCCGCTGACATTGGATTTCCTGAACGCGAATCCTACATTGGTAGTAGATACACGTCATTACAATGAAGCCTTTACTGATTCGTTGCTAAGAGTACTGGGTGATCTAAACGAATTGACTGATGGCTTGATGTTCAGAAGCGAGAACTTCCAAGCGCTTGGCGTCATGGACCAACGATATAGATCACAAGTGCAATGTATTTACATTGATCCTCCCTACAATACTGGCCAATCTGAGATCATCTATAAAAACTCGTACCGCGATGCGTCTTGGTTATCGCTTATGAATGATCGACTTTACAGATCGTTACATCTTTTGCACAAGGACGCATGCTATGCAATTGCGATCGACGACCTGGAATTGGCTCGCCTGTGTGAATTGGTTGACAGTATCTTTACTGACTATGATCGCAACATGGTAGTCGTAAATCATCATCCTCAAGGAGGCATGAGCCATAACGTTTCACGGACTCACGAATATATGCTTATGCTGACTCCGTCAGGCAATGACATTCTCAAGGGAAAAGCTAAATCTGGAGACATCGAATACCGAAGTTTTATGTTGAGTGGACCTGGCGATAACAAGGCCCGAGCAGGACGCTCAAACAGTTTTTATGCACTACTTGTAGATGATTCCAACAAGATTGTTGGAATTGAACCGTCGCCAGGCCCATCCGGACCATACCCAACGGCCAAAACTGCTGAGGGATATACGAGACGCTATCCCATTAGTCCTAATGGCGAAGAAAAAGTGTGGTGCAGAGCATACGAATCAGCCGTCAAAGGTCTCGCAACAGGAGAAATTGTGATGACCGAAGGTGGCTCAATAAAACTTGTCGTCGATACTCAGGGCAAGCGAAGTAGTCTTATGAGCAATTGGACTGACAGTAGGTATAACGCTGGTCCACACGGCACTGCTCTCGTTGCAGAAATCCTTGGCAACCGCGAGGCATTTTCTTATCCGAAGTCAATCTATACAGTCCTTGATGCCGTTGAGGCAATGAGCTATCAATATGAGGAGCCACTTATCTTAGACTTTTTTGGAGGCTCTGGGACCACAGGACATGCCGTAATCAACCTCAATCGCGACGATGGAGGGCGGCGTAAATTCTCCCTTGTTGAAATGGGGACATACTTTGACACCGTGCTAGTACCTCGCATTAAAAAAGTAACATATGCTCCGGAATGGAAGGACGGAAAGCCCAAACGTCGTGCTACTGTCAAAGAGGTAGAACGTAGCCCACGGATCATTAAGGTTCTTCGTCTCGAATCCTACGAAGATGCCCTCACTAACTTGGAAATCAACAAGCCAAATAGCCTTCAAACCGACTTGTTGGCATCAAATGACACGTTGCGCGAAGATTATATGCTCCACTACGTTCTAGAGGATGCAACGGCGGGCAGTCAGGCGATGCTCAATATCCAGGAATTCGCCCACCCATTCCAGTACAAACTCAAAGTTGCTACGGACACGATTGGTGAGACAAAGGAAGTAAATGTTGACCTTGCCGAGACATTCAACTGGCTGCTTGGGCTTCGTGTGCAGACGATGGACGTCATTCGCGGTTTCCATGTGGTCACCGGTCGCTTGCCTGGTCCGGGCAACAGCGAAAATGGGGAGAAGGCCCTTATCATCTGGCGGGATACAGTGGAGAACCCGAACGATAAGCTCGACGAGTTTTTCCGCAAGCAGACCTATAATACGCTCGACCAGGAGTTCGATGTCATCTATGTCAATGGCGACAACAACCTGCAAAATTTTAAGAGGGACGACCAGACATGGAAAGTCCGCCTCATTGAAGAAGATTTCCATCGTCTGATGTGGGATGTGGAGAACATTTAATGGATCAGCCGGAACTCAAGCGGGGTGACGTCATTCTCTACCGGTCGCATGACGGAACGGTAAAGGTAGAGGTTCTCTTTGACGAGGACACGTTTTGGCTGACACAAAAGCGAATGGCCGAACTATTTGCGGTTGATCGCAGTGTCATCACCAAGCATTTGTCTAACATCTTTGACGAGGGCGAACTGGACAGCGAGGCAGTATGTGCAAAATTTGCACATACTGCCGATGACGGAAAGACATATCAGGTGCAGTTCTACAGTGTCGATGCGGTTATCTCCGTTGGCTACCGGGTCAATAGTCTCCAGGCGACGCAGTTTCGCATCTGGGCGACGCAAACGCTCAAAGAGTTTGTCGTAAAGGGCTTTGTCCTCGATGATGAGCGTCTGAAACTGAACACACGCTTTGGGAAAGACTTCTTCGACCAGTTGCTGGAGCGGATACGCGAAATTCGCGCCAGCGAACGACGGTTCTACCTCAAGATCACGGACATCTATGAGCAGGCGAGCATAGACTACGACAAAGACGCCGAGATCACGAAGACATTCTTCGCCACGGTGCAGAACAAGCTTCACTGGGCTGTCACAGGACAGACGGCGGCAGAGATCATCGCTTCTCGTGCGGACGCTTCCAGGCCGAGCATGGGACTGACCCACTGGAAGAACGGGCCGGACGGAAAGATCCTGAAAGCCGACGTCTGCGTGGCGAAGAACTATCTCATCGAGCAGGAGATCAAAGAACTCGAACGCATCGTCGGCATGTACCTTGACTATGCCGAAAATCAGGCTGCCCGCCATATTCCTATGCGAATGACCGACTGGGTCGCCCGTCTCGACGCGTTCCTCAAGTTCAACGAATACGAAGTCTTGACGAACCCGGGCGAAGTATCCAGGGAAGTGGCAAAGCAGCTTGCCGAAGCGCAATATGCCGAATTTCGGGTCAAGCAGGACAGAGCGTTCGAAAGCGATTTCGAGCGGGAAGTAAAGCGGATTCAGGGGCGCTCGTCCGAGGAGAACAACTGATGCGGCGCGCTCGCACCCAGGTCTATGCGGGGCAACCGCAGATGCTTGCTCCTGCCTTGCGCTTCGACCAGAAGCTGGTTCTTGTGCGCTGGATGCTGTCGCTTTTCGAAGTCGAGCGGTTTGAAGACCTTGCCTCGGAGTTGAAGCGACCGGAGTTGGAAGGGCTTGACGTTGATAACGTCTCGCACCTGCACAAACAGTTGGTCAACCGGACGGTCGAACGCGCCAATTTGCGGGACGACGACCTCCTGCGCTACGACAACAATATCGTCCGGCATACGCAGACGATCAGTGCAAGTCGCCCCGAGCCGATGCAGTGGAAGTATTTCCAGTATCTCAGCCTGCTTTTTGCCGAGATCTATCTCGACCGCTATTTCCGGGATCTCAACGGCTTGCTGGCTGACTTGAATACATTCTCCAGGGAGTTCAATCGAGACAACGCTGCGGGCATTGAGCTTTACAAACTGGAAGACCTGCGGAAAATCGCGTTTTGGAGCGCCACCGGTTCCGGCAAAACGCTGCTCATGCACGTCAATATCCTCCAGTACAAGCACTATCTGAACTCTCATGGGCGCGGGCGCGACCTGAACCGAATCATCCTGTTGACGCCGAACGAAGGGCTGTCACGGCAGCACCTGGAGGAGTTCGCGAAGTCCGGTATCGAAGCCGACATCTTCCGGAAGGACGGCGCATCGCTCTTCTCCGGCAAGGCTGTCGAGGTCATCGAGATCACCAAACTCAAGGAAGAGATGGGCGATAAGGCGGTCGCTATCGAAGCCTTCGAAGGTAACAACCTGGTGCTGGTAGACGAAGGCCATCGCGGTGCAAGCGGCGAAGTCTGGAAGTCGATGCGTGACAGGCTCGCCGAGCAGGGCTTTTCCTTTGAATACTCTGCGACTTTCGGCCAGGTCGTCCGTGCCGCTGCCGGAGCCACGCAACGGAAACTAGAGCAGGAGTATGCGCGGTGTATCTTGTTCGACTACTCCTACAAGTATTTCTATCGCGACGGCTACGGGAAAGAGTATCGCATCCTGAACCTCGTAGAGGACCAGGATGCCGAGATACGGAATCTCTACCTGACCGCCTGCCTGCTCTCCTTCTATCAGCAGATCCGCTTATACAAAGATAAGGGTGCCGAATTTGCGAAGTTCCTGCTGGAAAAGCCTCTCGCCATCTTCGTCGGCGGCAGCGTGAATGCCGTTCGCACAGAGGACAAACGCGAAGTCTCGGACGTCACCACGGTGCTGCTCTTCTTCAAAGAGTTCATTGCGAATGCAGGCGCGAAATCGGTTGTTCGCTTGCAGAGGCTCCTGAACTACGATGGCTCTTTGCGAGATCAGAAGGGCCGCTCCGTTTTTGGCTCCGGCGCCTTCGATTACTTGAACACGTCGGGGATGACCGGTCAGCAAGCCTACGAAGGTATCCTGGATCTGGTATGCAATGCTCCCTTCCAGGCCGCTCTCCATGTGGATCTGCTCAAAGGCTCGAACGGCGAGTTGACTCTGCGTCTGGGCGACAATGAGGCTTTTGGCGTCATCAACGTCGGCGACGCTCCGAGGCTACACGCGCTTTGCGAAGCGGCCGGGCTAATAACCGGGGAGAAGCAGTTTAGCGGTTCGGTCTTCGCACGCCTCAACGATAAAGATTCCAGGGTCAACATCCTCATCGGTTCTCGTAAGTTTACAGAAGGCTGGAACAGTTGGCGGGTCTCGACGATGGGACTGATGAACATCGGGCGCTCGGAAGGATCGCAGATCATTCAGCTTTTCGGGCGTGGCGTGCGCCTGAAGGGGCATGAGATGAGCTTGAAACGCTCGTCCATGCTAGAACTGAATCCCAAACCGCCGAAGTCCCTTCGTTTCCTGGAAACCCTGAATGTGTTCGGCGTTCGTGCCGACTACATGACCCAGTTTAAGGAGATGCTTGAAGAGGAGGGTGTTCCCCCTGGCGATTCAGAAGACGTTTTCGAACTTCCGGTCATCAACAACCTTGGATCAAGGAGATTAAAAGTGCTGGACGTTCCGAAGGATGTTGATTTTAAGCGGCAGGGAACGAAACCGAATCTGGAGCCCCCAGCCGGAGGATTGCCGCCGGTTTCATTGAACTGGTATCCCAGGATTCAAGCGCAACAGAGCAAGGGAACAGGCCGTCCAGCGGATGAGAGCGCTCTGGAGACGCACAAGTTGACGCCTCTCCATACGGCGTTCTTCAATTGGGACGAAATCTGGTTTGCGCTGCAGAACTACAAGGCGGAGCGTTCCTGGTATAACCTGAACCTCTCCCGAGAGGCTGTCTCTGAGATACTCCAACGCGACGACTGGTATACGCTCTACATTCCGGCAGCGGAACTGGATTTTACCGATTTCGGTAAGGTGCGTCGCTGGCAGGAGATCGCTGTCGCCCTGCTCAAGAAATACGTGGAAAGGCTCTATCTCTACCGCAAAGCGGAGTTCGAACGGCCCCATACGCAGTACCGAGAGATTGCTCCCGACGACCCGAACTTCATCCAGCAGTACCGAATCTGGGTAGACCAGGAACGGGAGGAGGTCGTCGCCAAACTGACGGAACTGAAATCACTGGTTACCTCCGGACAACTCCGCGAGGATGGCTGGAGTTTCGATTCGCTTGTGGCGCTCGGGTTCTCCCGACATCTCTACAGACCGTTGCTGCATCTCAAGAACAAACTGCTGGAGATCACGCCGGTTCCACTGAATGTCGGCGAGCGCGACTTCGTCGAAGACCTTCGTAAGTTCTATGAGAGCCATAGCGAGTTCTTCCAGGGGCGCGAACTCTACCTTCTCCGCAATATGAGCCGTGGCCGAGGCATCGGCTTCTTCGAGGCGGGCAACTTCTATCCCGACTTTATCCTCTGGCTTGTCGAAGGCGACCGACAGTTCGTGACCTTCATCGACCCCAAAGGAATTCGCAATCTTGCCGGGCTAAACGATCCGAAGATCGCCTTCTACAAGACCATCAAAGAGCTGGAGGCACGTCTGGGCGACCCCAGTGTCGTCCTGAACTCCTTCATCGTCTCGACAACTCCATTCAAGTCAGTCGGCTGGTGGGCCGCCGATGAGAAAGCGGAGTTTGCAAGTCGCAACGTTCTCTTCCAGGTCGAAGACAAAACGTCATACATTTCTACAATGCTCCACAGCGTCATCGCATCCGGTGTATAAATGATGTCGTGAACAGAGAGGGTGCAGTTTAACTACAAGAGGCATAAAGCATGGCAACATTACAGTATCACGCGACGGTTGAGCCGAACGGCAGGTTGGTTCTTCCAAAAGAAGCTCAAACAGCCCTTGGCCTGAAACCGGCGCTGTCTTCGATTTGACGTTGTCGTGTATACTATACTGGCCTCGCCTCTGTCTTATACGGCAACAGATCACCTTATCGGAGCAACCAGACACCATGTTAGCGCATGAGATACGCCAGAAGTATATCGAGTTTTTTCAGAGCAGGGGACATCTGCCTCTGCCGGGCGCGCCGTTGACCCCGGTGGATGCGCTCGGCAACCCCGATACCTCGACCCTCTTTACCAGTGCGGGCATGCAGCAGTTCAAGCCCTTCTTCACGGGAGCCGCCACGCCGCCGCAGTCCCGTGTTGTGACGGTGCAGAAGTGCCTGCGCACGAACGATATCGACAGCGTCGGTGACTACTCACACTGCACGCTCTTCGAGATGCTTGGCAACTTCAGCTTCGGCGACTACTTCAAGGCGGAAGTAATCCCGTGGACCTGGGAGTTTTTGACGGAGGTGGTCGGGCTGGACAAGGACCGGTTCTGCGTCACGGTCTATGTCGAGGACGACGAGGCGTTTAAGATTTGGAACGAAGTCATTGGGCTGCCCGAGGATCGCATCCATCGGCTGGGTGCGGACAAGAATTTCTGGCCCGCCAACGCCATCATCGAGGGGCCGAACGGGCCGTGCGGGCCCTGCTCCGAAGTCTTCTATCGCGTCGCGCCGCTGGAGGAGATGACATCCGATCCCGCGCTGACTCCCACCGAGCGCTACCTCGTCGATGACAGCGCGGGCCGCTGGCTCGAGGTCTGGAACAACGTTTTCACCCAGTTCGACCGCAGCGAGGAGCCGAGCGGTGCGCCCCTGCTGACCCCCCTGCCGAAGAAGAACAACGACACCGGCGCTGGCCTCGACCGGATCGCGCTGGTCTCCCAGCAGAAGAGCAGCGTCTTCGAAACCGACCTGTTCGGCCCGACGCTGGAGCAGATCGCGACCCTCTCCGGCAAGCCCTATGGCGGCACGATGGATCCTGTCGATTTCGCGTTCCGGGTGGTGGCGGAGCATACGCGCTCGATGACCTTCTGTATCGCCGATGGCATCCTGCCGTCCAACGAAGGTCGCGGCTACGTGCTGCGCTACATCATGCGCCGCGCCATTCGCTACGGCAAGTCGGTACTGGGCTTCGACGCGCCGTTCCTGCACGAGGTCGCGCCGAAGATCATCGCGCAGATGGGCGACTTCTATCCCGATCTCCACGAGCGTCGCGAACTGATCCTCAAGACGATCCAGCGCGAGGAAGAGGGCTTCCGCAAGACCCTCGACAACGGCATGAGCCGTCTGGAAGAGATGCTGTCGAACCCCGCGCTGCAGGCGTCGAAGATCCTGCCTGGCCGCGAGATCTTCTCCCTCTACGACACCTTCGGTTTTCCCCTGCGCCTGACGGAAGAGATAGCGCAGGAGCACGGGTTTGCTCTCGACATGGCGGGCTTCGAAGCCGCCATGACCGAGCAGCGGGAACGCTCCCGTGCGGCGGGCGGCGAGAAAGAGGTCTTCGTCACCTCTGGCGGCACACCGTTGACCCTCGACGCGCCGACGCAGTTCCTCGGCTACAGCCAGACCACGGCGGAGAGCAAGATCGTCGCGCTGCTGAGCGGCGGCGAGCAGGTCAGCTTCGCGCGGGCGGGCGAAACCATCACCGTGGCCCTCGACCGGACCCCCTTCTACGCGGAGTCGGGCGGACAGGTCGGCGACACCGGCCTTCTCACTGCTCCCGGCGGCGACACCACCTGCACCCTGAAGATCGAGGTCACCGACACCAAAAAGACCGGCGGCGTCTTCTTCCATACCGGTAAGGTGCTGGAAGGCGAGGCGACCGTCGGGCAGACCGTCACCGCGACCGTGGACGCCACCCGTCGGCGGCACATCGTGCGCAACCATACCGCGACGCACCTGCTCCAGGCTGCGCTCCGGCAGACGCTGGGCGGCCATGTGCATCAGAAAGGCTCGCTCGTCGCGCCCGAGCGTCTGCGCTTCGACTTCACCCACACCCAGCCGATGACCGCTGCCGAGCTTCGCCGCGTCGAGGAGATGGTCAACGCGCACGTGCTGGACGACGCCGAAGTGACGATCTTTACCGACATCCCGATTGCAGAGGCGCGTGCTCGTGGGGCGATGGCCCTCTTCGGCGAGAAGTACGGCGACTCTGTGCGGATGGTCGAGATCCCTGGCTTCAGTTTGGAACTGTGTGGAGGCATCCATCTGGCGCGCACCTCCCAGGTCGGTCTGTTCAAGATCGTCTCGGAGTCGGGCGTGGCGTCGGGGGTACGGCGTATCGAGGCCGTGACCGGCGTGGGCGCGTATGAGTTCGTGCAGCGACAAGAAGAGACGCTGGCGCAACTCGCCGGGCTGCTCAAAGCGAACATCAACGATGTCCTCACCGCGACGGAGCGCCTGCTGGCGCAGCGCCAGGAGCTGGAGAAACAGAACCGGCAGCTTCGGGCGGGCGGCGGCTCGGCCCATGAGGCAGATCTGACGCCACAAAACCTGGACGGCATCGCGGTCGTCGTTCAGCAGCTCGACAACGCCGACCCCGAGATGCTCGCCAATCTCGCCGACAGCACGGCGCAGAAACTCCATTCGGCGGTCATCGTGCTCGGCACGGTCAACGCCGGCAAGGTCTCGTTCGCCGCCAAGGTGACGCCCGACCTGATCGCCCAGGGCCTGCATGCGGGCAATCTGGTGCGCGAGGTCGCGAAGATGACGGGCGGGGGTGGAGGCGGGCGCGCCGACTTTGCGCAGGCGGGTGGACGCGATCCCGGCAAACTCACCGAGGCCCTCACCGCCGTACCCGGCCTGATCCGCGCCCAGCGCGCCGCTGGCGTCAAGTAGAGCGCGCCACCCATGAAGAGAGAGATCGGCCTATCGGTTCCAGAGCCATTGCTTTTTCGAAATGCAACGTCTTTGTGCCCGCGAAGGCCAAGGGGTGTTCCCCCTCGCCACGCGTGTTCGGCAGCCAGGGGGTGTTACCCCTCGCTACGCGGGTTCGGCAGGAAGCCCGTCGGACGAGGCGACACCAGCGTCTTGGGGCGGTCAAGGGGTTATCACCCCTCGCTACACGGCTCCGCCGGATCGTCCTCACGGACGAGAGACAGGGTTGCAGTCAGTGCTTTGTGCCCGCGAAGGCGGTCACTCAGCCGAAGGCTCCTAGCGAAGGAATTCATTCCATCGCTCGCCTGCTGTCGCTTCCGTCGGACGGGTCGCATGCGAACGGAATTCATTCCATCGCTCGCCTGCTGTCGATTCCGTCGGGCGGGTCACATGCGAACGGAATTCATTCCATCGCTTGCCTGCTGTCGCTCACGCCTGTCCGTCACGTGCTCAACAATGCATTCCATCGCCTGCTTCCTGGCGCTCGGAGCCTTTCGCATTGTGCTATTCCTGGCTCTGCTCGTCTGGCCCTTGGTCGCTCCTGCACAGGAGCGACCGAGGGTCGTGTTGGTACTCTGCGACGGGCTGACGATGGACGATCTGCAGGGCGTGGACGGCGCAGGGCTGCGGGCCTGGGCAGGACTAGGCGCTATCGGAGTGATGAATGATGTCGTGCCCGGACCGCGCTCGTCTCTCTCCGCCACCTTGACCCTGGCGACCGGGGAGCAGGCCCGGAGCGAACCGACCGACGCGCAGGCAGGCGATGACAACGAGATGGTTCTGGGCGAACACGGCACCGCGCGCGCGGTCTATGTGCGCCGCATGGGAGACCTGCCGACCGGCAAAGCCCTGCCGCCTAACCCTGTCTGGCATCTTGGTATGGCGGGGCTGGAGCGGCGCGGGCTGGCGGCCGAGCGGCTGGGCGCGGCTCTGCCGCAGGCCATTCCGCCCGTGCGCGCTGAGGTTTACGGAAACGCCGACACCGATACGCCTGACCGTCGTGCGGCCCTGCTGACGGTTGATGCCGTCGGGATCGGCGCGGGCAGAGTAGGGAGCAGACGCGAACATCCGGGCAGTCCGTTCGGCATCGTGGACGATCCGCTGCTGCTGCTGCAGTCCCTCACCGAATCGGACGCCGGGCTGGTCGTGCTGCAGTTGGGGGATCTGACGCGGGCAGAAGCGGCCCGGCCCCGGCTCTCGCCATTGGCCTATCGGCAGGCACGACACGACGCCCTCCAGCGCCTGGATCTGATGCTGTCGCTGCTCCTGCCCTGGATGCGCGCGCATTCCCACACCGATCTGCTCCTCGTCTCGTCTTACCCACCCGCCGAACCGCATCGCTACCCTGTGCCCTGGACGCGCCTGACGCCGGTGATCGCCACCGGGCCGAATTTTGGTGCCGGGCTGCTCACCTCCGCCACGACGCGCACCGCCGGCCTGATCGCCAATGTCGATATCGCCCCGACCGTACTGCGTCTCCTCCACGCCCCGATTCCGAGCACCATGGTCGGACGGCCACTCCAGGTGACGGCGACAGAGCGTACCGCCGAGGAGCGCCTGGCGACGGTGGCGCGCAAGGAGTTCGTCTCGGCGCTGAACGAAGCGGTCAAGACCTGGGGCCTCGCGCCGCTGACGCTCCTCTGCCTGCTGCTGATCGTTGTCGGCATGGTCTTGCGGCGAACGCAGGGGCCGCAGTCTGCCCGACGCCTCGCCTGGGCCATCGTCACCCTGCAGAGCCTGACCGCCGCCACCCTGCTCGCGCCGATTCTGATCCCACCGACGGCCGAGGAGTACGCCCTGCGCATCGCGGCCTGGATGGGCGCGCTGACCGTCGGCAGTTACCTGATCTCCCGCGTACTGCGCGTGTCGCCGCCTGTCGGGGCGTCACTTCTCCTGATCGCCGTGCTCATGGTGGACATCGGCCTGGGCCAGCCGCTGCAGAAGGACTCTCCGCTCTGCAGTGACGCGATCTCCGGACTGCGCTACTATGGGATCGGCAACGAGTATCTGGGGCCGCTGCTGGCCTCGGCGCTGAGCGGCATGTTCGCACTGCTCGACGACCGCCGTCTGAAGTTTCCGCCGGACGCGACCGGGCGGAAACTGCGCCTGCTGATCGGCGTAGGCTGGCTGGGTATGATGGTGGCGCTCGGCTGGCCCGGCTGGGGCGCGAACGCGGGCAGTCTGGCCTGCACCGGCGCGGGGTTCGGCGTAGGGCTGGCGCTGCTATGTGGGCGTCGGGTCACGTTCGGGCTCGCGGCGCTCTGCGTCGGCTTTGGGCTCGCGTTGGCCTTCGGTTTCGGCGTACTGGACGCCGCGCGTAGCGGCGGCGCAAGCTCGCACTTCGGGGCGGCGATCCAGGCCTCGGCGGGTGGACGCGGCCCCGGCTATCTCGCGGAGATCATCGTACGCAAGGTCGGCATGAACCTGCGGCTGCTGATCTCGCCGCCGTTCTGGGTGCTTGCCGCCCTCGCGTTGCTGCCGCTTGGCCTGGGCCATGCACTCATCGGCGCTCCTCTGCGTCAGGCCCTGGTACGTCGGCCCTGGTCGACGCGGGGGCTCAAAGTCACCCTCGCCACGATCATCGCCGCGCTGCTATTCAAAGACTCCGGCGTCGTGACAGCGGCGGGCCTCTTCGCCGTCTCCTGCGCCTGCCCCCTCTACGCAGCTCTCGTTGATACGGAGGATTCTGCCCTGAAGGAGGCGAAACTAACCACATCCGCCGAAACATAGAGCCGTCTTTCCCGACAGACAGCAGGGAAACGTCACCGTGAGGAACCGATGTAGAGAGGGCGCTGTGGCCTGCCGCGAACGTCGTCCCGGGATCATTGACGCGCCCCTCCCAACTCCCACGAACATAGGAGCTTCGAAGATGCAAACAAATTTGAGACTGCTCGGGCTGAGCGTCGGCCTGCTGGCGGTCGCCGGAACATGGGCGGTCTCCCATGCGCAAGATACCGTCGTGAAGGCGCACAAGCCAAACGTTAAGATGCGGAAAAACGCCGTGCAGTGGGGCGACAGCGCGGAAGGCATGACGGTCAGCGGTAAGCCCGTCACCAAAGGCTGGGTTTCGCTGTTCGATGGGAAGACTCTGAACGGATGGCTCTTCGAAAAGGAGTACTGGCAGGTCAAGGACGGCGCGATCGTCGGTGACAAGGGCGGCAGCACGCCGCATCACCACTATATGTTCTCCGCCAAAGATTACCGTGATTTCGAGATGCATATCGATGTCAAGATGATCGGCTACAACAGCGGCGTCTGTGCCCGCATACACCCTGTCAACTTCGACGATGTCCCCGGCTATCAGGTAGACATGGGGCAGGGCTACTGGGGTTGCCTGTGGGACGAGCATCATCGCCAGAAGAAGATTTTCGATTTCCCCGAGGCGCAGGCCGACAAGATCCTCCATAAGGACGACTGGAACCACTACTATATCCGCATGCACGGCCCGCACATCGTCCTCTTCCTCAACGGCGTCAAGACCGCCGAAGGCGACGATCCTGGCGGCTTCGCGAGCGGCCCCCTCGGCTTCCAACTCTGCCACGGCGACAACACCATCGCCTCCTTCAAGAACATCTACGTGAAGACGAAGTATACGGTTAACGGCCCGAACGGTGTCGAGGTCGTGGACTCTTCGGCCCTGCCATCGACCGCCCCGAAACCTGCTGATCCACCTATGCCGTAAGCCATCGCCAACCGCAGCCAGTTCACACAACAAGGCCACCTGCATCAGTTTCGCAGGCGGCCTTTTTGTAAGTGTTATGTTGACGGGATGTCCTTGCTTGCGCAGATGCAGCACCATCTTGCGGTAGCCCAGGAAAGGACGGGCAGTGTAGTCGGGGTTGCCGCTCTCAAACGAGAGAACGGGCGTTTCCTGAAGGGTAGAGGGGGTAACGGATGTGTCCCCCCGCTCTCTTTTTTGAGCATCGACTCCTGGGAGAATGTCTTACTTGAGGGTGACGGTAAGGCTGGCAGAGCCGCCTAAACTGCTCTTAACGGTGACGTTCAGGGGGTTGGTGGACCAACTGCCCTGAAACTGGTATTTGCCGCCTCCCACATTGGTAAGCGTTCCGATCTGCGTTCCGGTCGACGTGACAGAGACCGTCAATGTCGCGGTAGCGTTGGTGCTGGTTGCCTGCACCAGTAAGACCTTTGTCGAGAGCGTATACTCCGCCCTGGTGACGGCCACCGCATCCGAGGGAGTGGGCGGGCCAGCGATGCTGGAGGAACCCGGCTTCCAGAGAAAGGCATGGGCGACCCCCTGCGTTGCCGGGCCGCTGGCAGCCCCGACAATATTGCCCTGCGCGTCCACGCCGGACGCGACCGCATCGGTGTAGCCGGCTGGCAGGAACTGGTTAAGGTCGATAACGCTGTTGGCACTGCCGGACCATATCAGGGCATGCGTATAACCGGTCAATCCCACCGAAGCCATCAAGACAGGAGCGTTCGGATCGGCCACGAAGCCGTAGCCGGCCTGTTTTCCCCCATTGATGGCGCTGGCCGCCGAGTAGACATAAGCGCTTGGATGCAGATCGACCACGCTGGCGGCGCTCCCCGCCCAGAGGAGAGCATGCGTGATGGAGCCGTTGGGAAGGGTCGCGAAGCCGACCTGCTGCGAGCCGGAAACGGCCCAGGCTTCCGAGTTGATAAAACCGGCGGGATGCAGGTCGACGACGCTCTGAGCGCTGCCGTACCATAGCAGCGCATGCGGGTCTATCTGACCCAGTCCAGAGACATCGCCGTAGCCGACTTGCGTTCCCTGAGAGACGCCGCGAGCCCGCGAATCCACATATTGGCTCGGATGCAGATCGACGACGCTGGTGGCGCTGCTCGCCCAGAGGAGGGCGTGGTCTGGAGCCTGGGTTGTGCGGCCCTGCACATGGCCCAGCAGCGTGCCGAAGCCGACCTGCTGCCCACCTGCTGCGGCGAACGCCTGACTCGCCCAACTCGGCGGATTGAGATCGATAGCACTGGCAGCGCTTCCGGTCCAGAGGAGGGCATGGAAGTTGCCGTTGGAAAGTAGGCCGTAGCCGGCCTGCTGCCCGTCGCCGATGCCGACTGCCAGCGAAGAGACCATTCCTCCGGGGTGCAGGTCTACGAAACCGATGGCGCTGCTGGGCCAGAGCAGCGCATGAGAGTTGCCATTCGCAAGCGACCCGAAACCAACCTGCTGGCCGTTATCGGCTCCATAAGCTTGTGCAGGCGCCATGAGCACGCCGGGTGCCGGGGTTAGATCGACCGCGACGTACTGGGCCTGGGCCGTCTGTGCCATTGCCAGGGACAGGGCAACAAGCGCGGTGACCGCCAGTGTGGTGTTCGTCTTGTTCAGATTCACGAATTTCATAAGTACCTCTTTCTTCGAGAAGTTTTTTGACAAAGGCAGGGGATCCATCGACCCGATGCCACGAAGCGTCAACTAGGTCTGCGTTCGACGCTTGTGGGGATTTTGGTCCAGCGCAAGTGTCAACCTGGCCCTTGCGTAACAAGTAGAGAGACAGACAGGCGCAAAAATACAAGAGCCGAACAAATTTTTTGTTCGGCTCTTGGAAACGCGATAACTGTTCTGCGAATCACTCAAAACAGGCCATCAAAGGGCCGGTAAGGATGCCAGTCCCCAGCGAACTTCCATTGTCACCGGGCAGGCTGATTCGGCACACGGGCAGCGCACCTTGTGGGGTCTCTGTACCTGAGTTTGCCGCCTCAATCGCTTAGTACCGCTCCCAGCAATAGGGGGTCGGAATTGTCAATGTCTCGATTTTCGGATATAATAGTGGCATCTTTCCGCACTGCGGTCCCAAGGAGCCGTCGATGCAAGGCCGAAAAACCTCACTGGTCGTTGTTTTAACCGACCCAGAACGCGAGCAACCCCTGCGTTGGTCCCGTTCTACCTCTCTGCCCGCAGGACTGGTCACCCGCTCCCAAGCAGTCTGGTTGGTGGCACAGGGCATGCCACTTAGTCATACCGCCAAGGCGGTCGGACTCACCGAAGTCCATGTCCGCCAATGGGGCAAACGCTTTCTGGAGCAAAGACTTCAGGGACTTTATGATCGACCGGGACGAGGGCGAAAGCCCTCTTCCCCCCCTCTGGTGGATGATTATATCGTCAAGATGTGGCTGTCGGCGAAGGTACCGCGCGACCAGGCTTTTGCCGAGCGAGTAAAACAGATTCGTTGGCTCTACACGGCTCCCCTGGCAGAGGACGAGATGGTTTTATGTCTGGATGAGAACACCAACCTCCAACCCAGACCTCGTCTCTCGCCTACCCTGGCGGCGAGTTTTGACCAACCGGTGCGTCTGGAGCACGAATACAAGCGGGCGGGCGCTCTTAATCTGTTGGCGGCGTTTGATACGCGCACAGGGCAGGTATATGGGTACCTGGTCGAGCGCAAACGTCAGATCGAGTTGATCGCCTTCTTGAACCAGTTGGAGGAGCAGATCCCACAGAATATCCGCATGATCCGCGTGGTTTTGGACAATGTGCCGATGCACACGGGCAAGTAAGTCCAAGAATGGCTTTCGCGTCACCCGCGTTTTGTCTGGTATCACCCTCCGGTGCATTGCTCGTGGCTGAACCAGGTGGAGCAGTGGTCCGGCATTCTCAAGCGTCAACGGCTGCGCATTGTGGATTTCGCGGACAAAGCCGCTCTGTCGGAGCGCATCCAAGCGTTCATTCGCGAGTGGAATGAACGTGCCCATCCCTTCCGCTGGACGCAAAAGTCTTTCGAGAAGATCCTGGCGAAATGCCAGAAGTCAGAGCCAGCTTCTGAAGCATTACCGATGGCAGCATGATTTCCGATCCCCTATTGCTGGGAGCAGTACTTAGATAAGGGTAATGAGGCGCCCTGTGCTGTCTCCTGTCAATCCGGCGTGTACGCCTATGCGGTCCAGGAGAGAGGAACAGAGTGTTGAGGAACGTGTCCTGCGCGAACGTGCGGTGCTGGCCCTGCTGTTTGATGGCCCTTGCCCCGCCGCCTGCCAGCAGAATGGGCAGGTTGTCGTGATTGTGGCGGTTTCCGTCGCTGCCATTGCCCTCGCCTGCGGTTCCTGCTACTCCGCGATCGCGCAAGATCTTCCCGAGCCTCTCATCCTCCACCTGGAAAACGGAGCCTGTGAGCGCGACTTCCTCCGCGCTCAGGATCGTCAACTTCTTTCGATCTTTCGGAAAGCTTGAGAAAGGATAGAGTTGGAAGGCTGTCAGGCTTTGATGGCACCGGCCGTGAGGCCCTGGAGGTAGGGGCGCATGCCGAGTGCGAAAAGGAGCAGGAGGGGCAGACTGCCGAGGGCGTATCCGGCGAGGGTGGGGCCGTAGTCGAGATTGTATTCGCCTGCGAATTTGGTGACGCCGACGGAGAAGGTCTGGATGTTGTTGTCGGTGAGGGTGACGAGGGGCCATATGTAGTCGTTGTAGACGCTCAGAGTCGTGGTGATGGCGAGGGCAGCGAGGATGGGCTTGGAGAGAGGCAGGGCGATCCGGCGGTAGATCTCGAACTCGCTCGCCCCGTCCAGGCGGGCGGCCTCGAACATCTCCTCCGGCAGCCCCTGTAGGAAGGCCCGGCAGAGGACGATGCCCAGCACCTGTCCGCCCGAAATGTAGGGCAGGATCAGCGCCCAGCGCGTGTTGAGGAGCGCGAACGGACCGAAAGACCAGCTTCCGAGGTGCATCTCCGGCAGGGCGAGCGATTTGACCAGCGCAAAGGTCGGGATCAGGGTAAGGACGCCGGGGATCATCATCAGGGCGAGAATGAGGTAGTAGAGCGCTTCGCGCCCTGGAAAGCGGTGCCGTGCAAAGGTGTACGCGGCGAGCGAGGAGAGCGTCAGGACGCCCGCCACGGTCGCCAGCGCGACGACGAGGGTGTTGAAGATATAGCCGTGCAGCGCATCCCAGGCTTTGCCGTAGAAGTCCCAGCGCGCCGGGGCGGGCGGCTCCCAGAAGTGCGCGAAGATCTGCGCGTTGCTCTTGAGAGACATCCCCACCATCATCACGAACGGCACGAGCGCCAGCGCCAACAGCGCCAGCAGTCCGCCGAGGAGCGCGGCCTGACCGAACGCATTGCGCGTCTTTACTGAGTTGATCTTTGTGGTCACGACGCGCCTCTCCCTATCCCCTCTCGACCGTGGAACGGCCGAAGCGCATGTTCGTGACCGTAAACGCCAGAATCGTCAGGAACAGCACGAACCCGATGGCCGACGCATAGCCATAGTGCCCGAAGCGGAACGCCTCGTAGTACATGTGCAGGGCGGGAACGTGGGTCGCCAGGCCCGGCCCACCGCCGGTCAGGACCAGCAGGCTGCCGAAATCCTGGAGCGTCCCGATGATGGTCAGCGCCGCGAGCAGCCGCATCTGGCCCCGGATCAGCGGCAGGTCCACCGACCAGATCCGCTGCAACCCCGACGCGCCGTCCACCGCGCTGGAGTCGAGCACCTCCTGCGGCATGGCGATCAGCCCCGCCAGATAGATCAGCAGCGCCAGCCCGCTGATCCACGGAAACCCTACCCCGATGACCGCTGGCAGCGCCGTATGCCAGTCCCCCAGCCAGGCCCGCGTCAGCGACGAGAGGCCGACCGCCGTCAGCAGCCGGTTCAGCAGGCCGATGTTCGGGTCGTAGATGAACCCCCAGAGCAACACCCCTACCATGCCGGGCACCACCATCGGAATCAGGAGCGCGGTGCGCAGCGCATACTGGAGGCGCTTCGAGCGCAGATGAAACAGCATCTCCGCCGCGATCAGCGGAAAGACCAGCGTCTTGACCAGATTGGCGATCAGCAGAAGGAGCTGGTTGACGATGCTCAGGCGCAGAAACTCGTCGCCCGCCATCTGCCGGAAGTTGCCTAGGCCGATCCAGTGCGCCGTGCCGCCGGTCTCCCACTCCGTAAAGGCGTGGGCCAGCCCGGAGAGGGCAGGCACATAGTTGAAGACCGCCAGAAAGAGAAAAGTCGGCAGCAGAAAGAGATAGGAGGCGCGATGCCGCCACAACAGGAGGGGCCACTTCATGGCTTCGGCGGATCCTTCGTCCGCGGGTCCATATCGTAGTTCATCTCACGGGCGACGCGGGGAGCCGCCTCGTCCATCACCTGCTGGTAGTGCGCCAGGCACTCGTCCACGGAGATGCGGCCGTCCAGATAGCGCTGCGCCCAGACCGTCCATTTCCAGACCGACTCCTGTTCGTCCGCCAGGCCGCGAAAGCTCAGCTTCTCGAAGCCCCGATGTTCGAAGGCGGAGAAGCGGCGCGCGATCGCCTCCGGCAGCGCCGCGCCCGGAATCAGCAGGGGGCCGTTGATCGGCTGCCGGGCCTTCGTCGCCTCTGCCACCAGGGTCTGCGCGGCGTGCGGCGAGGTCAGGAACATCAGGAAATCGACGACGCGCCGGGTCTGCGCGTCGCTCTTCTTCACGACCCCGAACACCACGCCCGCGCCGCCCACGCCTCGAAACGGCGGAATGTGGAAGGCCGACTGCGTCATGGGCGGCACCGGGAACAGCCCCCAGTCGAAGCGGTCCCGTGGGTAGAGATCGTCCATGTCGCGTGTCAGCGTCGCGATAGTCGGCGAGGCGTTGATCATCATCGCCGCTTTCTGGGTGAGGAACAACTGGTACGCGGAGTTCGCGCTGGTGCCGTTGAAGCCGGGCTGCCAGTACTGCGCGAACGCGAAGATTTTGGTGTAGGCTTCGCGGAAGCGCGGGCTCTCCATGCGGATCTTGTGGTCCCGCACGGCGGCCAGCAGACGCTCCGCGTTGACGACAACCGTCGCGTCGTTATAGGCGTCTCCGACATTCAGGTGAAAAGACCCATTCTTGCGGCGGTCATAGTCCCAGTCACCCGGCTGCGACATCACCTGCGGTACCGTGTCGCGCAGGTAGGCGTCGGTAAAGAAGCGAAAGATCCATCCGACCGTGCCCGACCAGTAGGAGTCGGTGTCGCCCGGTACCGCGAACGGGATCATTCCCGCCTGCCGGATCTTCTCCGCCGTCGCCAGCATCTCCTCCCAGGTGCGGGGCGGTTGCAGGCCGAGCCGGTCGAAGAGACGCCTGTTGTAGAAGAAGGCGACCTCGATGAAGTCGAAGGGGATCGTGGCGACGTCGCCGCCGGACTTGTACTTCTCCAGGAACTGCGCGTCCAGGTTGTCACGCCACGGCTTGCCGGTGGAGGGGTTGCGCTCTTTGAGAAACGGCGTCAGGTTCACCAGCAGTCCGCGCTCGTAGTAGCCGTTGGTATAGTTGACGTTGTAGATGTCGGGCGCGCCGGCGGCGTGGCTCTCGATCTGCGTGCGCAGGACCGTCTCGTAGCCGTTGACCGGCTGCACCTGGATCGTCACCGAGACGTCAGGGTGTTTCTGCTCATACTCTCGCGCCAGTTGAAGCAGGCCCTCGCGGTAGTTCGCGCTGACGGTGCTGAGCACGATGTGCGCCTTCGAGTCGGGCGGCGTCTGCGCCCGCAGATCGCGATCCCCGCCCGCCAGCAGCGCCCACCCCATCAACAGCAGCCAGAGCACGGTTCTTGATCGACGCCGAATCGGTCTTGATGGCTGACGCCGTGTTCTCATTCTGCGCCCCAGTAAGGTTCGATCCACGCCGGATCGACCTCCAGACCAAAGCCAGGGGCGTCGTTCGGTGTGATCCATCCGTCGACCGGCAGGCTCTGGCCGGGATAGCGCCAGCCTTTTTCGAGCGGAACGCCCGGATCGGAGGCGACGAAGAACTCACACCACGGCACACAGGGTGTCGCGAAACTGAAGTGCTGGCCGAAGACGGTGTTGCCTCCGGCGTGGAGGATGACGGCAATCCCGGCTGCATCGGCGGCGTCTGCAATGCGGCGGCAGGCGGTCGCTCCGCCGCACCAGTTGATGTCGGGCTGCAGAATGTCGGCGACCCGGTGCGAGGCGGCCCACAGAAACGGAACGTGGGTATACCAGTGCTCGCCGGTCGCGAGCGTCTGCCAGGGCAGCCGCTGCCGAAGGGCGATATGGCCGTCGGTGTCCTCGGGGATCAGGCACTCCTCCATCCATTTGAGGCCATAGGGCCGCAGGGCTTCGGCGAGGCGCACGGTGTACTCGACATCGAACGCCATCCAGCAGTCGAGCATCAGTTCCGCCTGCGGGCCGATGCTCTCCCGCGCCCGTGCCACAAAATCCTCATTCTTCCGAATCCCTTCGATGCCGTCGGCAGGACCGTAGGGGCAGGCCAGTTTGAACGCCGTAAAGCCGAGTTCTTTGTACCATTCGACATCGTTACCGGTGGCGTAGCACTGGATCTTCTCCTTTTGAAGCCCGCCGAGCAAGGCATAGACCGGCTGACCCAGGTGTTTGCCGCGCGCGTCCCAGAGCGCCAGATCGATAGCGCTGACAGCGTAAGACGCGAGTCCCGTCGAGCCGTACGGCTTCGTCAGGCGGAAGAGCATATCGGCGATATTCTCGCCGGCCATCACGTCGTGCCCCACCAGCAGTGGGCCGAGGTGGTCGTCGATTACCGCCGCGACCGGACGCCCGTTGGCGGTCTGACCAAGGCCCCACGTCCCGTCTTCAAGCACTACTTTGCACCAGACCTCGCCCCATTTCGGGGTCCAGAGACTGCGGTGGCGCTTGTAAGCGGGGTAGCGCGACATTGGGTTGGCGACCTCCGCGTCGTGCGTCCACGCCTTGCTGCGACCGACCTCCCGCTCGTTCCGACCCGGAAACCGGACCCGTACGGCCTTTACCTCGGTGATCTTCATGTGTTTGTCCTCTTTGACAATCCAGGGTCGTCGGGATTGAAATCCCGTGGATACAGCTCCTCCACGCGGACGGGCGCGCCGTTCGCGGCGGCGGAGCGGTATGCGGCATCGAGAAGTTCCACGGCGTGCAGGCCGACTTCAGGGCGCGCAGGCAGCGCTTCTATGCCCTGGGCGATGGCGATCAAGTGGCGCACCGGCGCGAACCGCGTGTCGGGCTCTTCCACGGTCGGAAGCGCTTCGCGTTCGGCGTCTGCCGCCTTAATCACGGTTGTTCCGGTAAAAATATCCATCTCCACACTGCCGCGTGCGCAGCCGAGGGAGAGAGTACTTTTTGGAAGGAAGCCGTTGCTGGTTCCGCTCACCGTGCCCAGAGCGCCGCCCTCGAACTCGACAAGGATGACATCGACCAGATCGAGCGGCAGGCCGTGGTTCGCCATGCGCGCCTGCACCCGCGCGACCCGCAGGCCGGTGACGGCGCAGAGCAGTCCCGCCGCGTGGGTTATCTGGAGGTGCCCGTGCCCGCCGCCGGAGTGTTCCGGCCGACTATAGACATCGCCTGGTCCATGCACCGCATAACCTCCGGGATGCGCCGAGCGGTCCTTGCCAGCGATAAGATCGGCGTTGTACGAGTTGAAGACGCACTGCACCAGTTGGATCAGGCCGAGCGTTCCGGAGGCGATCCGCGCCTGAACCTGTCGGACCTGCGCGAGGTAGTTCCACGGATACCCGACGATCACGGCCCGACCGACTCGTCCCGCATGCTCCACCAGGGCGCGTGCATCCGCTGCCAGGAGCGTCATGGGCTTCTCGATAAGCACGTGCGTCCCCGCCGCAAGGCAGTCGTCGGCGACCGTGAAGTGCGTCGCATGGGTGGTAGCGACGACGACCGCGTCCGGGCGCATCTCGGCCAGCAGCACGCGGTGGTCGGTGTAGGTACGTTCGATGCCGAAGGCGGTCGCGGCCGTCTGCACCCGCTCCGCGCTCCGGTCGCACAGCGCGACGAGTTCGACGGCGGGGTCCTCAAGCAGCGCTGGAATGTGGGTGGCCGTCGCCCACCAGCCGGTTCCGATCACTGCCACACGCACAGGAGGCCTCATGAAGCCTCCTCTCCGTACTCCAAAATGGCCATGAGATTGAGCGCGATGACATCCGGCAGGATCGCCATACCACCGTAGTGCCCGGTAACGCTGTTGTGCGTGTCGGCGAAGCAGGCGTCGAAGTCGCCCCGCAGGTAGGCGGCGTAGGAGTCGGGCAGGTTGTGCGGCAGCCAGTTGCCGTCGGTGTGATCGAGCATCCAGCGCAGAGAGGCTACGGTGATGCCCCAATGGTAGGTGCGCCATTCCAATTCCGGGTCTACGCTCTGCCAGTCGATACCTAGTTCCGTGGAGAGGGCGAACGTCTCCAGGACCTCCCACTGCACGTGATCGCGCACCCAGTTCGCGAAATACCAGTCGCTGGAGCAGAGACACGGCTTGGTGTTATAGAGCATCGGCAGGCTGCGCGGCTCCCAGAGATGCGTGAACGGCAACAGGGCGCGAATCCAGTAGACTGCTTTGCGGCGGTAGCGATCATCGTCGGGAAAGGCGCGTGAGCCGAGCAGATAGGCGCAGGCGGCGTGCCCGGCCGCCAGAAGATTGGGCGCGTGCAGCGGCGTCTCCCAGAAGTCGCCGCCTTCGGGCCGCTGCATCGGCAGGCAGTAGTCGAGCGCCCGCTGTGCTGCGGACCGGAAGTCCGCATCCTCTGTCGTCTCGGCGAGCCGGAGCAGCTCCAGGGCCGGCAGGATCGTGATGTCGAGTGCGGTATCGCCTGCCAGGCCCATCGGCTCCAGAAAGGCGCGGGCGATCACGAAATCGTCTTTACGGTAGTGCCGTCCATCGGGATCGAAGGCGAACGAGCCGTCCGGACGCTGGTGAGAAAGCAGCTCTTCGCCTTGCCGCCGTCGCTCAATCTCCGCTTCGGCTGGCGCCCGCTCCTCCCGAGGCGACTGTCCGCGACACCAGTCGATTTTCGCCTGCAAATCGCGCGCCGGCGCCGCGCCGGAGAACTGCCGCAGATAGCGGGCGGCAAAACGCGGCTCCCTGGCCCGGATGTCGTCGGGTGTCTGGCCATTACCGAATCCCTTGCCTTCGTGCCACAGGTGTGTGTTGTAGGCCGTCGCGATACGGTGCAGCGCCTCCGGAAGGGTCTGGCGCGGCACAGGAACCGGGGGCATCCCCGTGCGCTGCGCCCACGCGACCATCATATCCAGGCTGTTGCCCTCGCACAGCAGAATCTCGGAGTCGAAGGCGATGCGCTGATCGAGGTGCAGCTCCAGCGGCGGCTCCGCTTCGACCCGGTTCTCCTGGTCCTCACTGCTGGCGTCGGGAACCATAAGGCCCAGCAGATGGTTGTTGCGGCGATCGAGGAAGTTCGGTGAGGCGAAGACCGGCTGCGGGAGGCAGCGCCGGTTGTTGAACCAGCCGGTCGCCATGGCGTCCGGGTTCCAGGTCAGGCCGATCGCCGTTCCGCCCCGACTGACAGCCATCACGGGCGCAGTGACTTTGTTCGGATGCGGCATCCAGCGTTTGGCCCAGGGATCTTTGAACCAGTCGGTCCCGCTCGACCACTCCGCGCCGACCAGCCACTCCACGCCCGGAAAGAGCGCGTCGTCTTTCTCCGTGCCGAACGCATCCTGCCCGACTTTGAGCCACGGCCCGCGTATATACCGTGCCGTGACATTGCCTTTCGCCGTAAAGCGATGCGAGAGGGAAAGGATCGAGCGGTCCGGGGAGAGAGTCAGGATCACTTCACCTTCCAGGATGTGTCTGTCAAGGGGATAGTCGATCCAGTCCTGAAAGGAGGTTCCACGCAGACTGTCGCGCACGATGAGGGAGCGTACGGCGCAGATGAGGCGGCTGCCGAACTCCCCGTCCTCCCGGCGCACCTCGGCGGCCTCCAGGCGCATCGGGATCTCCTGACCGCACAACAGGATCTCGCCCAGATGGTCGAGGACGGCGATTGGCTCACCCTGCCCGTTGAATATCTCGGCCCAGCCCCAACCGGTCAGGCGCTTATGAAACTCTACGCGCATGCCTGCATTCTGTAGGGTAATGGTCTCACCGGCATAACTGGCGTTTTTGTAAAACGGCATCGGGCGTATCCAGGAGGGTTGGCATTTGCTTCTGTAGCGGACATCGAAGCCAGTAATCCCAAGTTCGACGTAAACGTCGTATATCCTGCAAGAAAACGTTCGCTATGGGAAAACGGCTGCCGTCAAGACCGTCGGACGCGGTGGAAGTATGCGTTGGAAGGCGCTCGGAAGAGGATTATGTGGCAGAGTTGTGAGAGACTTCTCTGACGAGGAAATCCGGTTCCTTGGAATGAGAGAAAGACCCGTTCCGATGTTGTTTCGGAACGGGTCTATTCCTGCTTCTCGACCTGGACCGCCGACTTACTGCCTGCGTCACAAAACCGTAGCCTATAATGTCTCTACGACAGTATCTTTTCCAAACGCATTTTCCGGCTTCGCCAATCAGGTAAGACCGTCGCGAGCAGTTTGTAGAACTCTCTCGAATGGTTGGGATGAACAAGATGACAGAATTCGTGAAGGATCACGTAATCGATGCAGGCGCGCGGAGCGCGTACCAGATCGATATTGAGCGTCAGACGTCCGGTTGGACTGCAACTGCCCCAGCTACGCGCCATACTGCGGAGGTCTAATTGGGGCATCGGAATGTTCCAGCCTGCGATCTGTTGCATACAGGCTGTTAAGCGTTCGTTGAACCGCACTTCGGCGTGGGTCGCGTACCAGTGACAGAGCAGTTCTCTCACTTTATCTCCATCGGAAGTGTCTCCAACATAGATATAGAGGTAACCGGCGATCAGTTTGACGTCTTCATTTTCGGCTTGACGGAGGCGCAGGCGATACTGCCGCCCGAGGTAAAGATGGGTCTCCCCGCTTACAAACTGCCGGGCAGGGGTACGTGGCAAGAACTGGGCGAAGAAACGCTGTTGACGAACTATCCAGGCAGAGCGCTTGCGCAGAATGCACTCGATGGCTTCTTGTTCTGCGGCATGTGGAGCGGAGACTACGACGGACATATCTGGCTTTACGGTGATGGCCAGTGTCTTGCGGTCTGCACGATTCAGTGAATAGGAGATAGTCCGGCTTCCGTAGGTGACGCTGCTCATTCCAGTCTGCTCCTGGCAACGCGCAAGGCTTCTCCGGCTATTTCGTCCAGTACCATCCAGTTGAGTTCCAGTTTGCCCTGCTCAGATAGTTCAAAAAACCCATCGTCGATGTTGGAGCGCATCCGGTTGATAATGTCCTCCTTCTGCCGCCAATCGACGACAACCTCTTTACGGATAGCCTCTTCAATCATCAGGGCCAGATCGACAGCAACTTCGTTATCTCCCGGTTGTTTTGTGATAGTATCCAGGCGTTCCAGCACTAGACGATAGTATGCCTGGGCGATATCGTTCCCTGCAAGCCGGGTCGGCACATCGCTCCCCGAACGCGAAACGACCTGCCCACGAATGTCGAGCACTCTTTGCAGGTAATCCGTCTCGGTTATCAGGCGATCACGGAATGCCTTGATCGTCTCCTGAATCATTTCGGAAAACTTGCGATAGAGCGCCGGGTCTTCGTCCATCCGCTCAATAAGCGTCCTGTCGGTGTTGCTGGCAATCAGGTCCGCTTGCGCCGCCTCTGTTTTGGATGTCAACTGCTCCAGCGCCGCTTCCATCGCTTTGTCGTCAAAAATATTGATAGGACCGGCAGTCAGGATTTCGACGGCATCCGAATGGACATAGGTGTCCAGCAGCTTGGCGATCTGCGGTTCATAAGCCTTCATATCGACGGTATCCGCATAGCGTCGCTGCACGGAAGCACGTAGTTTTTGGAAACGGCGTAGATCGACCTTATAGCGTTCGATGACCTCTGGGGGCGTCTCTTCATAGAACAGTTCCGTGGAGAGCGCTATCTTCAGGGATTTCGAGAACGCTGCCAGCACACTATAAAACTCCTTGCGAACGTCCTCCTCGGCAAGGAGGAGTTCATATTCCTCCTCATCGCTCTTGTTCTGAATGGAACGGAAGAGATCTATCAGATCGGCATAGCGCTGCGGTAAGGATTGGAGCTCCGTTCGGATACTATCGATGGTGCCTTCGATGTCGGACAGATCGTAGCCTTTTAGCGCGGCATACTCATTCAAAGCGCGATCCAGTTCCCCCAACACGCCGACATAGTCCAGAATGAAGCCGAACTCTTTGCCAGGGTAGAGACGATTGACGCGCGCAATGGCCTGGAGCAGCGAATGGTGGGCGAGACGCCGAGCCAGGTAGAGGACGGTGTTGCAAGGTGCATCGAAACCCGTCAGTAATTTATCGACCACGATCAGAATTTCCGGTTCCTCCGCGTGTTTGAAGCGATCTATAATGCTTTCATCGTACTGCTCTTCAGAGCCGTACTCCTTCTCTATCTGCCTTCCAAAGTCCGCAATCCGGTTGGAGATCGGATCGTTTGTCTCTTCATAACCTTCGCGATCATCGCGATTGGTCGAGATAACGACGGCGGATGAAATAGTCTTGCCATCGGTTTTGCCGAGGTCTTCCAGGTAGTCGTGCAGTTTGAGAGCCGAGAGACGATCCGGCGCGACCAACTGCGCCTTGAAACCGTCCGCTCCCTGCCAACTTGTGCGGTAGTGTCCCCACACATCGTAGGCGATTTCGCGCAGTCTCTCATCGGTCTTAAGAAGCGGCTCTGCACGGCTATACTTCTTTTTGAGATCCTTCTTCTGCTCTTCGGTCAATCCCTCACAGATACGCTCGAACCAGCGATCTATCGGCCCGCTCTGAACATCCTGCGGGACATGGCGGCGCTCGTAGAGCAACGGCACGACCGCCTTGTCCTCCACTGCCTGCTCCATGTCATAAGCATCTATCAGTCCGCCAAACTTTGTCAGCGTACTTTTGTCGTCGCGTAGAAGCGGGGTTCCGGTGAAACCCAGATAACAGGCGTTCGGGAAGACACGACGCATCTGTGCATGCAACGTGCCGTACTGGGTGCGGTGGCTTTCATCTACGAGTACGAAGATGTCCGGCGAAGCATCGGTGAACTCTCCCTGCGTCATAGCCGCCTGAAACTTCTGTACCAGCGTGGTAATGACACCCGCCCGGCTGTCACTGACAAGCCGGCGTAGATCGGCTCCGCTGGTGGCGCGTTTCGGCTCCAGAGCGCAGCGGTAGAAGGTTCCGGCAATCTGTTTATCGAGGTCGGTGCGGTCGGTGACGAGGATGATACGGGGGTTCTCGATCTCTTTCGACAGGGCAATCGCATTTGCGAGCATGACCATCGTCAGCGATTTGCCGCTGCCTTGCGTGTGCCAGATGACGCCGCCAAGTCGTTTGCCATCGCTCTGGCGGGTGAGAATTCGCTTGAGCGCCTGTTCGACGGCGTCGTATTGGTGATACCGGGCGATCTTTTTGATGCCGCCATCGTACAGAACGAACTTTCCGGTCAGTTCGATCAAGCATTCCGGGCGGCACAGGTTATAGAGTGCCCGGTCCTGTTCCGTCGCTTTACGTCCCTGCTGTTCGATGGCGTAGAACTGCCGCTCTTCATGGACGAAGTTACTCAGAACGGCCTCACGCTCTTTCTCAGGGAGAGGTTTTCGAAGCAGCGCCTCGATCTCCGCATCCGGATCTACCCTGCTCCTCCAGACCGCCCAGAACTTCGCTTCGGTTCCGACCGTCGCATACTTCGCCTCGTTGACATTGGTGGCGAGAACGACCTGTATGTATTTGAACAGTTCCGGCACGAAATCGGCGCTCTGATAGGCCAGAATGTTGGAGATGGCTTCGGCAACATCTACACCCCGATTTTTGCACTCCACCACGACGAACGGAATGCCATTGACGAAGAGAACCACGTCGAGCAAGCACATCTTCTGACTGCTCGCCCGAAGCAGACTGTACTCCGTGGTGACATGATAGACGTTGTTTTGCGGGTTCTCCCAGTCTACATAGCGGATGGTGAAGCTCTTAGTATCCCGCTCTCCCTTGTCGCCTTCAATAGTCTGTTCCAGGCTCTTGCCCAGGCGCAGCAGATCGTAAACCTGCTCCCCCGCCCTCTGCATCCCCTCGACCAGCGGCACATCCTCCAGAGCCTGGATCGCTCGCCGGACGTTCGCCTGAGTGAAATACTCCTCGCGGCCTTTGTAGCGGATCCGATTCAGTTTTGAAAGTTGGGCGCTCAGGATGTCCGTCAGCAGGATACGTGACGCCTTCCCACCGCGCATCTCCAGCGCCTCTTTCCGCGTCAAATACTGGTAGCCAAGACGAGAGAGTAGGGCAACCGCAGCCATCTGCGACTGCTCCCGCTCCGTCCCTTCGAAGCCAACTTCCTCATCGTCCGGGCCTATTGTCGCGCTCATGGATGAAACTCCTTCACGCGCACCTGCCCGGTCAGCAACTGATGCATTAATTCCTGCTTCTGCTTTTTCAGCACGTCCAGTTCCCGGCGTAGCAATGCGATCTCGGAATCCACCAATTCCAGTACTTCTGCAATTTTGCTTTGCTCAAGCAGGGAAGGAATTCGAACATCGATTTTGAGAAAATCAGAGGCTGTGACCTTTTTGCGTCGTGCGTTGGTTCCTTTTGAAATTGCCTTGTAGTTGTAGCGCATAGTGGCAGTGTAGAGAAGATAGCGAAAAAAGCGCCGGTCGGCCTGTTCGGACACAAACTGCAGAGTACAATAAGCAGGTGAGACAACTCCGCGTAATTCTGAGAAAGCGATGGAAGCGTCCCACAAAAGCATGGGGTCGAATACCAGATTGCCAGCCTCGACGAACTTATAGCGTCGTAAGTCGTGCGAGGCCATTTGCTTTGAAAAGCGATCCGACTGTAACAATATGCCGTATAGTTTCGAACAGGACAATACGACAGGTGTCTCATTAACAGGACAACGTTCTGACATCTGTGACAAAAACTCACCCAATTTTGCTTCACGCCATGCCTGCCCCTTAAATTCAGGGAACCGGAACTTGCCTGTCAGTAGTTGTTCGGCAAGAGCGCGTTTATAGCGGGATTTGGCTTCGATCAGGCTTTCGGAGGCGCGAACAACAGCATCAGCGTCATCTAGGATTTTGGCGATTAGTGCCTGTTCAGGCAAAGATGGCAAGCAGACTTTCACTTCGATTAGTCGTTCAGTAGGCAATCTTCCCGTTCCGTGTCCGGCGCGATCCACCAAGTCCTTCAAATATTCTTTGTGGGCAACAAGCCAGTAGGCAAGATATGCTGCATCAGTACCCTGTCGTACTTCCATAGCCTTCAGATCCTGATTGAAGGCTACAGCGCACGTTGTCAAGCCAATGGGAACATCCTTTAGCAGTGTCATCCCACGAACTAAAATGAGCAAGTGATTAGCAGAAATAAGGTGCGTACCATTCGCTACTGCTAACTCTGTCACCATGTCCTGTGCTGAGGAAAGCCGAAATGACTTGAGGTCTTTGGCACTCAACCAAGGAATATCTCCGTTCCAGTAGGTTGGGTTGGATTTCGAAGGTGTTCCACCAGATTTCAATTTCACCAACTGACCAAGTTTCTTGACTTGCCATCCATTGGGCAGATCGAGACAGTCGTCCGAGACCTCGTTTTCTTCGCTGTAAGGAAGGGTGGTTTGCATTAGTTTTGCTCCTCATGTGTGGGTGGCAATTTTTTGATCCGGTCCACAAACTCATCGAAGTCGCTGGTGGTTGTCTCAGCTTCCAGACGGCGGCGTTCTGCAAGATAGGTTTTGTACTCGCTGGCGGCGATCTCCTTTGCGTCCTCTGCTGAAAGGGTTCCGGCGTTTGTTAGAATATCCCGGTCGTTCAGGGTCAGGAAGGCGTCGAGTTTCGTCTTCCAGTCTGCCATTGTCATCGGTTTGCGTTGTCGGGCCTGGAGTTCGGCGAAAGAGAGATATTGATCTACGATCAGGTTAAGGTTGGAAATCTCGTCTTCGGTCAGATAGTTTTTGGCGATCTCGGTGTCTGCTTTGCGAATGCGTCCTTCGGGAGCATTCTTCCAGGTGGTGAGACCCATGTTCGGCTTTGTCCCATCGGCGCGCTCCACGATGATCTCAGCGGCGGTATGTCCGTGAATCGCCCAGTGCAGTTTGTTCTGGACGGTCTTGAAAAACTCCAGCGTGAGGGGGTGCGCTTTGTCGTAGTCCACGCTGGTGGAGTAGATGTCGCAGATTTTCTGATAGAACCGCTGCTCGGATGCGCGAATGTCGCGGATGCGCTCCAGGAGTTCGTCGAAGTAGTCCCTGCCCAGATTGCGCCCTTCTTTCAGGCGTTCATCATCCAGGACAAATCCCTTGATGATAAGCTCTCGCAGTTGTTTCGTCGCCCACTGTCGGAACTGTGTGCCGCGATGGGAGCGCACTCGGTAGCCGACGGAGATGATGACATCCAGATTGTAGTGGTCAACTTCTCGCTCAACCTGCCGACTGCCCTCCATTCCAACTATTCGGAAATTCCGAATAGTTGGATCCCGTTCCAGCTCACCTTCCTCAAAAAGGTTCTGGATATGTTCGTTGATCGTAGGAACTGTTTTCTGGAAGAGTTCCGCCAATTGTCGTTGCGTGAGCCAGACGGTCTCATCGAGGACGCGCACCTGCACACGGGATTGACCGTCTTCGGTCTGGTACAGCACGAACTCCGAATTATCGTCAGAGTTGCTGGGGACAATGCCTCTGTTCATTGGGTTTGCTCCTCAAACAGCATTTCGGGATCAACAATCCGCTTTAGGAGAGCCTGATGCGATATCTACATTTGGGCCCGCCCGTAAACGAGCGGTCTGTCTTTTGTAAGGCCCATAAATGGGCCTGGGAGCGCCGCGAACATATTCTTACATTCGCGCAATCGGATGAGCACCGTGCCACTTTTCTCAGGCGCTCCATTTGCCTTACAGTACTCCCAAGCCCATTCATGGGCTTTAACGCATCAGGCCGCTCGTTTACGGGCGGCAAGCTCGTGCGATATGGTATAATATCTGCGGAGGCTTTGAAGCGCGCAAGCGCGGCATTGCCTTTTTTGTCGAGCGATCCTCAATACAACAGTCACCTACTTGCGGTCACAAATTGTGACCGCAAGTCGTTTAGGGCACGAGGTCCAGTTCGCGCAGGTGTGCGGAGAGTTTCGTTCGGACTGTCGCCAGTTCGGTTTCCAGGCTATCGATCTCGCTTTGCAGGGCGGCAATATCGACTTCGGCGGGAGCCTCGAAGGTATCGATGTAGCGTGGGACATTCAGATTGAATTCGTTCTCCTGTACCTCTTCCACCGGAACACACCGACTGTATTGCACTATCTCCTGCCGCTCATGGTATGTGGCGGCGATCTTGTCCATATCTTCTTCGCGCAGCGCGTTCTGGTTCTTGCCGGGCTGAAATTCGCGGCTGGCGTCGATAAACAGGATGTCTTTGCGTTGGGCGTTTGCGCCGCCTGTTTCGCGGGAGCGGTCGAAGATCAGGATGGCGGCGGGAATACCCGTTCCGAAGAACAGATTTTCGGGCAGTCCGACAACGGTGTCGAGCAGGTTCTCTTCTATGAACTTCTGACGGATTTTCCCCTCAGCGCCGCTCCGAAACAGAACGCCGTGCGGCACGATGACGCCGATACGCCCCTCTTTCGGCAATGCCGCCTCAACCATGTGAGAGATAAAGGCGTAGTCCGCCTTGCTCTTCGGGGGAACGGCCCGCCAGAACCGCTTGAACTTGTCCCCGGAAGCCTCCTCCGCGCCCCACTTGTCCAGTGAAAAAGGCGGATTGGCGACCACGATATTGAACTTCATCAGGCGGTCGTTCTCGATCAGCAGAGGGTTGTTCAGCGTATCGCCCCACTTGATAACTGCCGAGTCCTCATCGTGCAGAACCATGTTCATTCGACAGAGCGCCCAGGTACTGCCGTTGACCTCTTGCCCGAACAGGCTGTAGTTATGCCGCTCATGTTCTGGAATTTCGTCGGCGACGCGTATAAGCAGCGAACCGGAGCCACAGGCCGGGTCGCAGATGCGGTCACCTGGTTTTGCCTTGAGCAGCTTCGCCAGCAGCATAGAAACCTGCCGGGGAGTATAGAACTCGCCGCCCTTTTTGCCTGCTCCGCTGGCAAAGTTCTCGATCATATACATATAGGCATTGCCGATAATGTCTTCTTTTACCCGAGAGGGCCGAAGATCGAGGCGCGAGTCATTGAAATCTTCCAACAGGTTCTTGAGACGGCGGTTGCGGTCACGGGCCTCGCCGAGATTATTCGAGTTGAAACTGATGTTGCGAAACACGCCTTCGAGTTTTATTCGGTTCGCATCTTCGATCTGTTCGAGAGCGATATCGATGGTTTCGCCAACGTTGTCGTCGTTGCGCTTGCTGTAGAGATAGTGAAAGGAGGAGTGGGGCGGCAGAACAAATCTCTCCCGGCTCAATTGCCGGTCGATCATTGTTTGGTTGTCTCCGTACCTCTCCTTCAACTCTTCGTTTCGCTCCTCCCAGACATCGCTGATGTACTTCACGAAAAGCATGACCAGAATATAGTTCTTATAATCCGAAGGGTCGATAATGCCCCGGAACGTGTCACACGCTCTCCACAGGACATCGTTGATCTCTTTCTGGGTAACGGTACTCATGCGCTCTGCTTCCTTCCTGTCTATTCCTCAATCCTCGAAAGTGATCATTCGTGTGGGTGCTTAAGTTACGGACGCCTTCTCCCGTCGTTTGCCCTGGGATAAAGCGTCAGAGACTGTATCCGCCAGCAAAGTCCGACGTTCTATCAGGCGTTTGGAAAGGTCGCGTTCTTGTCGCACGAGGCGAGCAATCTCGGCGATCTCCTGTTGTAAAGCGAGCAGAGGGATAGGAATTTCCAATTCTGCCAAGTCTCGCAGACTGATAGTTGGTAATGACGTGCCTTGTGCCATTTTCTCAAGAATACTGTGCGTTGAGGGGCGGTTCAGATACCAGGCCACATACTCCGGTACAATGCCTTGTCTCGTTACGGAGAGTAGAAAGAGGGGAGCTGCAACGGCAGTATCAGGGGGCGGATCAGGTGCAAGGACCACACCGTAATGCGCCCCACGACTGCGAATAATAATGTCTCCAGCGGTCAGGAAGTCACTTGTACCCTTACGCAGATGGGTCCGCGCTACCCGCTTCCAATCAATTCCCTCATCCTGAACATCTCCCAATAGCACGATCTGATGCGGACCTTGCGGTGACAAAGGCACCGCGCCTCGCAATTGGTACCCGGTACGCAAATAACCGACCTCTCGCAATACATTCATAGACCAGACTCCTTATCAGAACATATTATACCACAGGATGCACGGCTGCGACATCACATCTGTTGAATGGCTTATTTTTGAATGTGGCGACCACATTCTTTGACAAGCGGGCAACAATATGCTATCATAGAATCGAATTCGCATAAGGAGAATAGAGCCACATGACTGAGGTCAACGAAAAAAAACCACGTATCCAATGCTGTCTGCCAAGAGTTGGTGGGCATTACGCAAAAAACTACATGAGAATGCACGAGCGAAAGTAACAGACACATTTCTTGCCAATCTTCTAGGCATAGACGTGCGTTCGGCCCGCATCAATGCCTTAAACTACTTCAAGAAAGTCGGCTTGGTAGACGATACAGGAAATTCTACTGAACTCGCTATGAAATGGCGCGACAACGAGAGTTATGCTGATGCGTGTGAAACTATTCGGCGGAGTTGCTACCCACAAGAGCTTTTGGATCTCTATTCGGGGCCTAATGTTGATGCCACAGCAGTAGAACGTTGGTTTCGGGTTGATGCTGGCATCGGTGCTTCTGCTGCAAGCAAGCAATCAAGCTTCTACTTATTGTTAACTAAAGCTGATGCATCAGGAGCCTCAGAAGCGCCCAAACGAAACTCTAACGGCTCCGCCCCGAAAACTCAGTCTAGGCCAGTAAGCAAGCCAGCAAAACCGAACGTATCTGATGCCGAGCAAACGGTCGACCCACCCCGACCACAAAAGCCCGCAACACAATTCTCGATGTTTCCATCTCTGCACATCGATGTGCAAATTCACATCGCGGCGGACACATCATCCGAGCAAATCGATAGGATTTTCGAGAGTATGTCAAAGCACTTCAAAGGGATGAAGGAGAATAACGCTGAATGAGAGAGACTATTGATGCAGCGGTTTCCATGGCACGCGCGATTCATGATGATGCTTTGGTAACTCTCTTTCCGCCAGCTGCCGGGGCACATTCTAGCACAGATCGTATTGTTTATATGTCGCTAGTCAGGGGGACACGTGGTTATATCGAGCAGACTGCCCACCAGATTAACGGAACTTACGACAAGGGATGGTATGACGCGTGTGCTGTAATGATCCGTAGACTGGTCGAAACGCTTATCATTGAAGCCTTTGAGGCGTATAATATCGCCTCAAAGATACAAAATCCTCAAGGAGAATTTATGTACTTGAGCAACCTTATTCCCCTCTGTGTTTCAGAGACTGCTTGGAACATGGGGCGCAACGCAAAAAGCGCTTTGCCCAAACTGAAAGATATAGGCGATAAATCGGCGCATAGCAGGCGGTTTATCGCTCAACGTCCGGATATATACATAATAATTCCAGACTTGCGCGTAGTTGTTCAAGAACTGATTTTTATATCGAAATTGAAAACATAGAACAACCTTGGTTGTACTCGCTGGCGAATTTGGTGACGCCGACGGAGAAGCGGAATGTGTCAAGGTCTCTGAGACAAAACTGTCAACTTTTTTTATGTAGCGCGCCAGTGTCTATCTGGTAGTCTGTTCCGGCGGCTTGGCACCCGTAGCGCGCGGCTTTCGCCGTCGCACCCGTCGCTCGGGCGCGCC